>NZ_JBFRTD010000014.1:68409-256461 GCF_041473955.1 Vibrio sp. 10N.222.54.E6
TCTCGTATCTCGTATCTCGTGTTTCTATAGCGCTTTTTGAGTGAAAAACTGTTTGTCTTCCCAGCGAAGTATCGTCAAGTCTCCCCCCCACACACACCCAGTATCAAGTCCAATTACATCTTTTCCGTTATAGCCTTCAAGCGCAGCCCAGTGTCCAAAAACAACGGTTTTATCGAGCTTTATGCGTTGCGGAAGGTCAAACCATGGCACTAGTGGTTCATCGGTAATTTCATTCGGTGGTAGCTTACATGCCATGTCGAGTCGGCCATCTTCAAAACAGAAGCGCATTCTTGTCAGGCTATTGATCGCATAGCGATAACGTTCGATGTCTTGCAACTCGTTGTTCCAGAGATCTGGCGTGTTGCTGTACATGTTCTCAATAAGCCACTGCCAACGGTCCGATTTCAGTAATGACGTTATCTCTCGATTCTCTGTACGTGCTTGTTCTAAGTCCCATTGAGGTGAGATGCCCGCATGTGTCATGACAAACTCAGGGTGTTCTTGCATCAAGGGTTGTTGTCTTAACCATTCCAGCAATTGGTCACGGTCTTCAGCATCAAGAATTGGTTGAGTCTTGTCTTTTGGTTTGGCTGAAAAGAGGCCTAAGGAGACCGCAAGTAGATGTAAATCATGGTTACCCAATACCACCTTCGCTGAACTGCCAAGGCTACGAACAAAACGTAACGTCTCTAAGGATTTAGGGCCACGAGCAACTATGTCTCCGGCGACCCATAACGTATCTTGTTGTTTATCAAAGTTGATGGTTTCAAGCAGTAACTGAAGTTCGTCGAAGCATCCTTGGATGTCTCCGACAATATAATTCGACACAGCATTTTCCTGTAAGTGGTAGATGTGTACTAGTTAAGAATATTGGGGATGGCCAGTCTAAATGGGTCGACTTCTGTTATGAAATCAATGCCTTTATGATCGGTCATTACATAGTGTCCCTGCATGACTCCCACTGGGGTTTCGATGACGGTGCCACTGGTGTATGTGTATTCGTCATTGGCTTCAATCACAGGTTGCTGTCCAACCACGCCATCACCTTCTATGGTGAGTTGTTTACCGTTGGAATCAGTAATCAGCCAGCGACGAGACATAAGTTGTACTGTTGTTTTACTTAGATTTTTGATGGTAATGATGTAAGCGAAAACGTAGCGATTCTTAGATGGCTCAGATTGTTCTTCAATATATTTAGAATGAACTTGGCATTTGATACAAGGCGTAGATATATCCATATTCGCACCTTTTGTTGTTGGTATGCTTTAAGTATTACATAAAAAATAGGCTCCTCACCGAAGTGTAGGAGCCTTTTTCGATTATTTATCAGCGTTGTGACTGTCGTGCAACCAGTTCGCCATATCGACAAACTGTTCGAGCGTCAGGTTCTCAGGGCGCATGCCAGGGTTTACACCTAGCTCTTCAAGCACTTCCTTGTCGATTAGGCTCTTGTAGCAGTTACGTACTGTTTTACGACGCTGGTTAAAGCCTTCGCGACATACGCGATCTAACCACTTAAGATCTTTTGCCGGGTAAGGCAGTACTTCATAAGGCTGAAGGCGAACGACTGCAGAGTCTACTTTCGGTGGCGGAACAAATGCTGTTGGTGGCACTTCTAAAACAGGAGTGACTTTACAGTAATATTGAGCCATAACCGTTAGACGACCGTAAGCTTTAGTACCAGGACCCGCTGCTAATCGGTTAACGACTTCTTTTTGAAGCATAAAGTGCATGTCTTGCACGTCTTTATGGAACTCAAAAAGGTGGAACATCAATGGTGTAGAGATGTTGTATGGCAAGTTACCGAAGATACGTAGCTTGTTGTTTGGCTTAACAAGTTGTTCGAAATCGAACTTCATTGCATCGCCTTCATAGATCGTTAACTTTTCAGCAAGATCAGGGTGATTACGCAGACGTTCAGCAAGATCTCTATCCAGTTCAATTACTGTGAACTTGTCGACAAGCTTGCCAACAGGCTCAGTAATCGCACCAAGACCGGGGCCGATTTCTACTAAGTTCTGGCCTGGTAGTGGGTTAATACTCGATACGATGCCATCAATAATGTATGGATCGTTAAGGAAGTTTTGACCAAAACGTTTACGCGCTTTGTGCCCTAAGTGGACATCATTTCTCATTGCTTTTTCTCTACTAATTCAATGGCGTGCGTGAGCGCTGTTCTAAAGCTCCCTGTATCGGCTTGGCCTTTCCCTGCCAAGTCTAAGGCGGTACCGTGATCGACTGATGTGCGAATAAACGGTAAGCCAAGCGTGATGTTCACTGAGCGACCAAACCCTTTGTATTTCAATACTGGGAGTACTTGGTCGTGATACATACCTAAAACAGCATCTGCATCTTGCAAATATTTTTCATTAAAGATGGTGTCTGCTGGCAATGGGCCAACTAAATTAATACCATCTTTCTGGCGAATTTTTTCTAGCGTAGGGGTGATAGTTTCTATCTCTTCACGACCCAAACAACCATCTTCACCAGCATGTGGATTCAAACCACACACGTAGATAGCTGGTTTCTCAATCGCAAATTTTTCAACCAAGTCTTTATGCAGAATAGCAATGATTTGCTCTAATCTGTCTTCGGTCACTGCTTGAGATACATAAGCTAGCGGGATGTGCGTTGTTACTAGAGCAACACGCAGCCCTTCTGTTGCCAACATCATCACGACAAGTGGAGTATTGGACTTCTCTGCAAAGAACTCGGTATGGCCACTAAAAGCAACGCCAGCTCGGTTAATTACACCCTTGTGAACAGGGCCGGTGACAATAGCATCAAATTCATCATTCATACAGCCAATTGCTGCGGTTTCTAAAGTATTTAATACGTAATGACCGTTAGCCTCGTTGAGTTGGCCTGCAACTGCTGTTTCAGCTAGTGGAACGTGTTTCACAACCAATGTTCCAGAGCGTTGAGGTTGCTTGGGCGCGGTTGAATCGTAATCCAACAGCTCAACCTCAATCCCTAACATTTCAGCTCGCTCTGCTAATAGGGTTTTGTCCGCACAAACGACGAGCTGATGTGGCCAGCTTTCTTGGGATAAGGCGAGAGTTAAATCTGGCCCAATTCCCGCTGGTTCACCTGCCGTAATGACAAGGCGTTTAGTTGTCATCTTGGTCATCCTCGACCACTTCAACAAAGGCGCTAGCTCTTACTTCTTGCAGCCAAGCACCAACTTCTTCGTTGAACTTACGGTTAAATAGAATTTGATAAGCTTTGTTTTTCAATGCTGAATCGGTACGGTCGACTTCGCGACGGTCTAGTACTTCAACAATGTGCCAACCGTGCACGGTTTTGAATGGCGCACTGATTTTACCTTCAGGTAACGTTTCTACTTGGTGCTTGAATTCAGGTACGTATAAATCCGGAGTTTGGTAGCCTAACTCACCATCTTGTACTGCTGAACCTGGGTCTTGGCTGTATTGCTGTGCAAGGTCACCAAAGCTCGCTTCACCTGCGTTTACACGACGAGTGATTTCTTCAAGCTGCTCTTTCGCACCGTCATCACTCAAGATAACCGTTGGCTTAATCAAAATATGACGTGCATTAACTTCGGTAACTGCAACGGTTTCCAAACCTTTTACGTCTTCAATTTTTAGAATATGGAAGCCAACACCACTTCGGAAAGGGCCGATGATGCTGCCTTTGTTCTGCATTTTTATTTGATCTGCAAAAATCGTAGGCATCTCTTCTTTACGCATCCAACCCCAATCACCACCTTGCAGTGCTTTAGGGCCTTTAGAGTAAGTATAAGCCATGGTGCTGAAGTCTTTGCCGTTGTTTAGCTCTTCCACTAAATCAGTCGCTTGTGCTTCCAATTCTTCTTTGGTTTGGTCGTCATTGAATCGCAGTTGAATGTGGCCAATTTTGTATTGAACCGTCGCATTGGTTTCTTGCGCTAAGATGTCCGCTAGGTTGTCAACTTCTGCAGGAAGGATATTAATACGACGACGAACCAAGGCATTGCGCGCTTCACTTGCCGCAATCTCTTTTCTTACTTGCTCACGAAATGCATTGTAGCTCAGGCCTTCTTCAGCAACCGATGCTGTAAGTTGTTGCACTGTTTGGTTGTTATCTTTGGCAATGCCTTCAATCGCTTGATCCAGTCGAGCATCATCAATTCGAACCCCAATACGTTCCGCTTCTTGGGTCTGAATTGTATCGATGATCAACTTTTCGAGTACTTGTTCATTGAGCACGTCTTGTGATGGTAGTGTTTGCCCGCTTTTCTTCGCGTTTGCACGCAGTGTTTTCATTGAAGTATCAATGTCACTTTGTAAGATCACGCCCTCGTTGACGATTACTTTTACGCTATCGAGTTCAACTGGTGCGGCATAGCTTGTTGATAAAGTACAAGCGGCTGCGATAGCTATTAATGTGCGTTTCCACAATGTCATGTGTAATCCTTTATATTTACCGATGTTTTATCAGTAAAGAAAGTTAGTTGTTTAAGAAGAATGGGCGACCGTAGCTAAGTGCGTTATTTGAGCTTGTTTCACTTACTTCGCTTGAATCAGAGCCTATATTGGTACCAAAGCCAACAATACCGAAGTTAAAGCCAAAGTTTTTCTCGTATACTGGTGTCGCATTCGATGTGTTGATGTAATCACCTTCCCATCTACGCAATTGGTTACTATAGGTGAAGCCGATATACCAACAATCGGACTTGTAATTGAGTTTAGCTAACCACTCAAGGTTCTCTTCGGTTGTTAAATCATAGAAGTACTGAGCGCTGGCACTCCACTTACGTGAAATCTGGTAGGCTCCGAGTAATCCTGCTTGAGATATACCATCTTTAGTAATCGATCCAACATTAAAATCAACAGTGTCTTCGATATACTCTTTGGTTACGTAGCGGTAGTTGGTTTGGATATAACCACCAGAAAAACGGTACTCAATGGTGCTGTTGGCTAGTTGCATTGCTGTGGTATCGATGTCGTACTGAACCCCACCATGATAAAACAGGTAGTCGTCGTAATTAAAGTCGACTTCTACAGCCCAAGATGAGTAATTCGAGTTCTTATCTTTAGTATCAAGTGTTAGATGTTGTTTCGTATCTTTGTCGATATAAAAGATCTGTCCAAAAGACACATTGAGTCGCTCTTTATACTCATCATCAAAGAAACGAGATGATGCACCGTAGCTTACTTGGTTAGCTGCAGCGATACGGTCTACACCACTGTATTTACGGCTTCTAAACAGGCCATAATAATCAGTCTGCAGAAGTGTCGTATCGTAAAGAC
Source organism: Vibrio sp. 10N.222.54.E6 (assembly GCF_041473955.1). Taxonomy (NCBI): domain Bacteria; kingdom Pseudomonadati; phylum Pseudomonadota; class Gammaproteobacteria; order Vibrionales; family Vibrionaceae; genus Vibrio; species Vibrio sp. 10N.222.54.E6. The sequence continues at coordinate 73,662 of NZ_JBFRTD010000014.1, forward strand.
CAATGTTGTTTTGATCTTCTTTTGGTACATACAGGTATTGAACTTGGGGTTCTAGAGTTTGAGTGTAGTTACCAATAACCTTGGTATCTCTTTCTAAAACGATACCAGCATGACTCCTAAATTCAGGGATAACTCGACTTACTGACTTTTCTAAATCTTTATATTTGTCACTTGTGGTATCAACACCATCAAGATCTTGTTGGTAGTAAGTACCAAGAAGTCGGGCTTCTGTGGTCCAAGTACCCCAAGTGTTGCCTACTGGAATTGTAATTCCCGGCTCAACGTGAATACGAGTTGCCGATGGTTTCCCTTTTGCATCTGTATCAAACAGAGACACATGGCTGACCAAGTCGAAATCTAAATACTCCATTACCTCAGGGGCATAATAGTTATATTCAAGCTGTGGGAGCAGGCGGTATGGAAGGTTGTTTGTCGTATTTGTGAGGACCTGAAAATCTCGCACAAGTACAGACGCATCCCAATTTTGAGAACGGTATGTAGCCTGCCCTTCTTGAAGAAGCTGGCCATCTTCACGGTTACCAATGCCGCTTCCGTTGACATCTGTGAAGTACTCGATATCGCCAACTTTTGAGTAATCAATTTCAAACAACCAAGATTCTTGGAATATTCCTGAGTGATTAAGTTGAGCCCCCCAACGTTTGCCTTTCTCTGGGTATTTTTTGTCATCAGGCAAGTATTCAGACTTAATCATCCCGGAACCAAAATCGCTTAAATATCTAAATTCACTGTTAAGCTGGGTACCACGCTCTTTCATGTGCTTAAAAGTGGTTTTGAGGTCATACTCTGGTGCCAAGTTCCAATAAACAGGGATCTCAAATTCAAAACCATCACTTGAGCCATATGATACCGTTGGATATAAGAAGCCTGTTTTACGCGTATCACCAATCGGAACGGTTAAGTACGGCAGATAAAAAACAGGAACGCTCTGAATTTCAAACCTTGGGTTGTAGAACGTAGCCTCTTCTTCATTTTGGTCGACATCGATACTTGACGCTCTTAGTCGCCATGCATTGTCGCCGATAGGGCAAGAGGTGATTGAGCCATCTTCAATCTCATAAACCGCTTTTCCGGTTTTTGCGATGTAAACCGCATCTCCTCGCCCTTGCTCACAGAGAAACTCATAATCGGTATTTTCGAGCGTCATTTCATCGGTGGTCAGATTGTTAGTGGCTCTGTCTGCCACTGACTTTATTTGACCATCGCTAAAGTTTACGTTGCCTTCAGCTACAACGATATTTTCTTGTTGGTGAAGCGTTACATTGTCGGCAAGGATGGTTTTGTTTCCTTGGGTAACTCTTACATCACCTGAGTAGATTGCCTTGTCACCATTGATAGCCTCTAAGCGATCGGACTCAACATGAGCGGGAAGTTGTGTCTCGTTTTCTGCAGCGGGATCGATCAAGCATTGATCTATAGAGGGCATTTCCTGCACACTACTATCGGTGATTGTTTCAGCTTGAGTTGTCGACACGTATAATGCCGTACTTATAGACGCGGCTAACAAGGTGCGGGAAAAAAATTGCATGAAGTTGAACTATCCTGTGTCACTAGATGAAGGGTTGATCTAGTATCAATCCAATTAATAAAGCATTTTCCTTATGATAAAGGAAATATTAGCATTCAGCATCATCAGACAGCATTACTCAGACAAAATTCATAGATAGAGAACACATAATGCAAATATTTGGCAAAATTTTGGGCGCTTTTTTTGGTTTTTTATTTGGGGGGCCGCTCGGTTTAGTTTTTGGCCTATTTTTAGGGCACCAGTTCGATAAAGCTCGCCGATTGAACCAATCGGGCTTCAATAGCTCTGGTTTTGGACGAGGTCCAAGCCAAGCTGAAAGACAAAACGAGTTTTTTAAATCCGCCTTTGCGGTTATGGGACACGTTGCTAAAGCTAAGGGGCAGGTCACGCCAGAAGAGATTCAGCTCGCTTCTACAATGATGGAGCGTATGAACCTGCATGGCGAACAACGTAAAGCGGCTCAAGATGCTTTCCGTGACGGCAAAGAGAGTGACTTCCCGTTAAGCGATGTGCTTGAGCGTGTGAAAATCTCATCGGGCGGTCGTTTTGATCTTCTGCAGTTTTTTCTTGAGCTACAAGTGTCCGCAGCATTTGCCGATGGAAGTTTGCACCCGAGTGAGCGCCAAGTCTTACATAAGATAGCGCAAGGCCTTGGATTTTCTGCAGAACAGCTAGAGCGCCGCTTGCAGATGCAAGAAGCAGCATTTCGTTTTCAACAGCAAGGTGGAAGCTTTGGTGGCCATCAAGGCCATGGTCAATCATCGGGTTGGCAACAGGCTTCGCAACAAAACCAATTGGCCGATGCGTTTAAAGTTCTCGGTGTAAGTGAAAGTGCCGACGGTAAAGAGGTTAAGAAAGCTTACCGCAAGCTGATGAATGAGCATCACCCAGATAAACTGATGGCGAAGGGCTTACCGCCTGAGATGATGAATGTTGCGAAAGAGAAATCGCAAGAAATTCAGAATGCTTATGATCTGATAAAGAAAGTAAAAGGTTTTAAGTAATTGAACACTAAACCGAGTAATAACAAAGTTACTCGGTTTTTTATTAAAGGGAATTATATGACGGTAATGTATCAGGATGTTCTAGAGTTTTGGTTCGATGAGTTGACGCCTAAAGATTGGTTTACTGGCGGCGCCGAGATTGACACTTTGATAGAGTCTCGATTTTCTGAATTGCATAAAGCAGCCATTCAAGGCGAGCTATTTGAGTGGCGCCAAACTGCGCAAGGACGATTGGCTGAGATTATCGTGCTTGATCAGTTTTCTCGAAATATTGGTAGAAACAGTCCGACAGCTTTTTCGGCTGATCCGATGGCGTTGGCTCTAGCCCAAGAGGCGGTAGCGGGTGGTTTTGATCACCAGCTTAACGAGCAACAGAAAAGCTTCCTGTATATGCCTTATATGCACAGTGAGTCTTTGTTAGTTCATGAACAAGCTGTGGAACTCTTTTCTCAAACGGGATTAGAACATAATCTTGATTTTGAGTTTAAGCACAAGGTCATCATCAAGCGTTTTGGTCGCTACCCTCACCGTAATGAGGTGTTAGGGAGAGCTTCGACTCCCGAAGAGGTTGAGTTCTTGCAGCAACCGGGCTCAAGCTTTTAATTGTAGAAACACAGTTCAATAGATAAAAAAGAGGCAAGTGGTTAATAAAAACCTTTAGCCTCTTTTTTTGTTTGGCTTCATTCATGAGCTTTAACGTTAAAACTAGTTTGCTTGGTTGAGCGACCAATCATAGTCATAGCTGATTTTGTTAGTGTTCGTCACCGGCTTTGTTCGATACTGGTCTAAGTGTTGAATGAGTTGTTTCTCTGTACCAAAATCCACAGCAAACCAATCGTAAATCGATGATAGTTGTAGTTTATTGTTTTCAATTAACACGCCCTTATCACTATTTACAAAATCACTAGCAGCTTGTTCTAACAAGGCTGCAGTGTTGTCAGAGGTAAAAGCTTCAGGCTGTAAGTTAGGGCAACCTAAACTCGCGCAATTCACCGCGTAATGCGTGCGCGGATCTTGCCAAATCGGTCTTAAAATTCGATGCTCAATATCATTGAGTGTTAGTGACTTCCCGTTAACGATTACTACATCATCTCCCCACGGTCCAAAACTAAACAGTCCGCCGAGCTTGGTGATGGATTTTATTGGGTAGGCATCAAGAATTAAATCGACAGTCACGGCGTTATATAAATTAACCCAGTAGGCATATTGTTCCGCTTTTGAGTAGTCGAGTGGATTCAACTGCTCTAGCCTCTTGATGTATTGCTTGAGCTTTGTCTTATCTGCAGTGCTCACGGCTTGATAGCGAACTAGGGTGTTTTGCCCTTGTTTAACTAAGTAGCTATCGATAAATTGCTGCCAATCTTGATGAGATACCTGTTCTAGATTGGTTTCGTCGCTTTGGTTCCAGTATGGCCAAAGATCGGATTTAGGCGCAGACCAAGCTAAGGTTGAGAAAAGTAGGCTGACAATAAAAAGTAGTTGTTTCATGGCATTCTCCTGATGACTGACTACTAAGACCTTAAGGCTTACCATTTTCTTTCAATGCTCTTCATTTAAATAAACATATGAAGTTAAGTTAAAAGCTTAGCCAAATAAAAAAGGTTGGCGCTAAGCCAACCTTTTATATGAACACAAAACTGTGTGATTCTATTTCAAGACTTCTTTACTTCAGGAAGCTAGGAATCTTAGCTTCAAACTCTGAGATCTTATCGGCATGTTGAAGCGTTAGGCCGATGTTATCTAGGCCATTCAGCAAACAGTGACGACGGAACTCATCAATTTCAAACGAGTACTCTTTACCGTTTGCTCTGACTTTCATTGCTTCTAAATCAACGTCGATCTCAGCGCCTTCGTTTGCTTCAACAAACTGGAATAGTTCATCGACTTCCTGCTCTGAAAGACGAACAGGCACCATCTGGTTGTTGATCGAGTTACCGTAGAAAATATCAGCAAAGCTTGGCGCGATCATCACTTGAATACCGTAATCGGCAAGCGCCCAAGGTGCGTGCTCACGAGATGAACCACAACCGAAGTTTTCACGAGCCAGTAGAATTGAAGCGCCTTTATAGCGTGGTGCATTCATTACAAACTCAGGGTTTGGTTGTTGGCCTGCATCATCAAGGAAGCGCCAGTCGTGGAACAAATGCTTACCAAAACCGATACGGTTCACTTTCTGTAGAAACTGCTTTGGAATGATCGCATCAGTATCGATGTTGGCCGTATCTAGAGGAACGACTAATCCGGTGTGTTGTTGAAAACCTGACATGTTAAATCCTCTAATTAAAGTTCACGAATATCGACAAAGTGACCAGCGATTGCTGCTGCGGCTGCCATTGCTGGGCTAACTAGGTGCGTACGACCATCACGGCCTTGGCGACCTTCAAAGTTACGGTTTGATGTAGAAGCACAGCGCTCTTGTGGACCTAGACGGTCATTGTTCATTGCAAGACACATAGAGCAACCCGGCAGGCGCCATTCAAAGCCGGCTTCGATAAAGATCTTATCTAGGCCTTCAGCTTCCGCTTGTGCTTTTACTTGCTCAGAGCCCGGAACGATCAATGCTTGAACATGTTTCGCTACTTGGCGGCCTTTTGCTATTGCTGCAGCTGCACGCATGTCTTCGATACGCGAGTTAGTACAAGAACCTACGAAGACTTTATCAACGTTGTAATCCGATAGAGATTTACCCGCTTCAAGACCCATGTACGCTAGAGCCTTTTCTGCTGAAGCTTTTTCAACAGGATCTGCGAAGCTTTCTGGTGCAGGGATTGGTGTGTCTACCGAGATAACCTGACCTGGGTTAGTGCCCCAAGTAACTTGTGGTTTGATGTCTGCTGCTTCTAGTGTCACAACTGCATCGAATTCAGCGTCAGCATCAGTTTTCAATGTGTCCCAGTATTCGATTGCTGCTTCTAAGTCTTCACCTTGTGGAGAGAACTTACGACCTTTAATGTATTCATATGTCGTTGCATCTGGAGCGATTAAGCCTGCTTTAGCGCCAAGCTCGATTGCCATGTTACATACCGTCATACGACCTTCCATTGTAAGGTCAGTAATTGCCTCACCACAGAATTCAACCACGTAGCCTGTACCGCCAGCGGCTGTTGTCTTGCCTATGATCGCGAGTACGATATCTTTTGCGGTAATGCCTTCAGCGACTTTGCCTTTTACTTCGATCTTCATGGTTTTAGCGCGCGCTTGTTTTAGCGTTTGAGTTGCTAGAACGTGCTCAACTTCAGAAGTACCGATACCGAATGCTAAAGAACCAAATGCACCGTGTGTTGCAGTGTGTGAGTCACCACATACGATGGTCATGCCCGGCAGAGTAATACCTAGCTCAGGACCCATTACGTGCACAATACCTTGGTATTTGTGGTTTAGATCGTAAAGCGTGACACCAAACTCTTCACAGTTTTTTGATAGCGTTTCCATTTGGATACGAGCCATTTCACCCGAAGCGTTGATGTCTTTCGTTTGTGTCGATACGTTGTGATCCATGGTCGCAAAAGTTTTGCCTACTTGGCGAACTTTACGACCTTTTTCACGCAGGCCATCAAAGGCTTGTGGCGACGTTACTTCGTGGACTAAGTGGCGATCGATATAAAGAATTGGCGTTTCGCCCTTCGCTGCAACCGCAACGTGAGCGTCATAAACTTTTTCGTATAAGGTTTTTGCTTGCTGGTTTGTCGACATAGCTTTTCTTCCTTGGGAGCATCAGTCCCAGTGTTTGTTTCTAGCCAAGTCATACTGTCTAAGCTGACTTGGCTTGATATTATTCTTATGTACTTGCTTTTAATCTAAGCATCTAGCTTATGAAGCTAAGATGTACTCAGCGATCTTGTCACCCATTTCTGAGGTAGTCAGCGCTTGGTTCTTGCCTGCAAGGTCTGCAGTTAGCTCGCCTGCAGAAAGTGCTTTAGATACCGCTGTTTCGATGTCTTGCGCTGCCGCTTCTTCGCCTAGGCTGTAACGAAGCATTAGCGCTGCCGAAAGAATTTGCGCGACTGGGTTCGCAATGTTCTTACCTGCGATATCTGGAGCACTGCCACCTGCTGGTTCGTATAGGCCGAAGTTGCTTTCGTTCAAGCTTGCAGAAGGAAGCATACCCATAGAGCCTGTGATCATTGCACACTCATCAGAGATGATGTCACCGAAGATGTTTGAACAAAGCATCACATCAAACTGAGATGGATCTTTGATTAGTTGCATGGTCGCGTTGTCGATGTACATGTGCTTTAGCGTGACATCTGGGTAATCTTTTGCGATCTCTTCAACCACTTCACGCCATAAGATAGAGCTCTGAAGAACGTTCGCTTTATCGATTGAGTAAACGTTTTTGTTACGTAGACGAGCGGATTCAAAAGCAATCTTCGCAATTCGTTCGATTTCGTAACGGTGGTAAACCTCAGTATCAAAGGCTTTCTCTGTTGCGCCTTCGCCTTCACGGCCTTTTGGTTGACCGAAGTAGATACCGCCAGTTAGTTCACGAACAACAACGATGTCGAAGCCGTTACCTGAGATGTCTGCACGCAAAGGAGAGAAAGACTCTAGACCTTTATGGATTTGTGCAGGACGTAAGTTACAGAACAGTTGGAAGTGTTTACGTAGAGGAAGTAGGGCACCACGCTCTGGTTGATCGTTTGGTGGGAGATGTTCCCACTTAGGTCCGCCAACCGAGCCAAATAGTACTGCGTCAGATTCTTCACAGCCCGTTACTGTCGCTTCTGGAAGTGGGCAGCCGTGATTATCAATTGCGATACCACCAACATCATACTCTTCGCGAGAAAAGCTAATCGCGTGCTTCTTTTCAATCGCGTCTAGCACTTTATGTGCTTGCTGCATTACTTCTGGGCCAATGCCATCACCAGGTAGTACGGCAATCTTGTATGATTTATCTGTCATGTTAATCCTTTAATTCTTGTTACTGAGCTGTTTGGCTCGTTTTAAATTTTGTCCCTAAAGCCAACAACATCGGCTCTAGGGCTCTGTTATTGGGGTATTAAACTGTCGCGAATTTTTGCTGCTTCATTTCAGCAATAGTGTCTGCGCGTTGAATGCTATTGATAACGTGTAGCAACGCTTGACCAGAAGCTTCAACGATATCTGTTGAAACGCCCGTACCGTGGTACTTACGGCCTTTATAGTTAGCAATGATGTCAGCTTGACCTAAGCCATCTTCACCTTCACCTTTTGCAGTTAGGTCGAACTTATCCAACGCGATTTCGTAGCCTGTTAAGCGGTAGATACATTGGTATAAAGCATCAACCGGGCCGTTGCCGACAGCCGCTTCGCATTTCTCTTCATCACCACATTGCAGTTTGATGCTGGTGGTAGACATAACACTACCAGATTGTACGCTTAGGTAGTTAAGTTTATAGAAGTCATCTTCATCACGTAGATTCGCGAAGTGCATCAATGCTTCTAGGTCGTAATCGAACACTTGTCCTTTACGATCAGCAAGCTTCAAGAAGTCTTCGTACAATGAATCTAGGTTGTACTCATTGTCTTTATAACCCATCGCGTCCATGTGGCTCTTAACAGCGGCTCGGCCACTACGACTTGTTAGGTTTAAGGCTTTGTTTTTCAAGCCAATAGACTCAGGCGTCATGATCTCGTAAGTGTTCTTGTTCTTAAGCATGCCATCTTGGTGAATACCTGAAGAGTGGCTGAATGCGTTAGCACCGACGATTGCTTTATTGTCTTGAATCGGCATGTGGCAAAGTTGGCTAACCAACTTACTGGTACGGTGAATCTCTTTGTGATCCAAGCCAGTATGAACACCCAAAAGCTCTTGGCGAGTTTTGATGATCATTGCAATTTCTTCTAAAGAACAGTTACCTGCACGTTCGCCAATACCGTTGATTGTGCCTTCAATTTGGCGAGCGCCCGCTTGCACAGCAGCAATTGAGTTTGCAACCGACATACCTAAGTCATCGTGACAGTGAACAGAGATGATCGCTTGGTCGATGTTGGGTACGCGATCGAATAGCGTCTTGATAATGCCACCAAACTCATTTGGTACTGTGTAGCCCACTGTGTCTGGAATGTTGATGGTTTTCGCGCCTGCGTTAATCGCGGCTTCAACCATGCGACATAGGTTGTCGATAGGGGTACGGCCGGCATCTTCACAAGAGAATTCAACATCATCGGTATAGTTACGAGCGTGCTTGACTGCTTTCACTGCCATCTCTACTACGTCATCGTAGCTGCGGCGTAATTTGTCTTGTACGTGAACCGTTGATGTTGAGATGAAGGTATGAATACGGAACTGGTCAGCAACTTTAAGCGCTTCGGCAGCGGCATCGATATCTTTCGCTACGGCACGAGAAAGCGCACAAATACGGCTGTCTTTGATGTGTTTAGCGATGGTTTGTACTGACTCAAAATCACCCGGAGAAGAAATAGGGAAGCCAGCTTCGATAACATCTACACCCAGTCTCTCAAGAGCATAAGCGATCTGTAACTTCTCTTTTACCGTAAGGCTTGCAGCCAATGCTTGCTCGCCGTCACGTAAGGTAGTATCAAAAATTATTACTTGATCGTTCATGGGTGCTTCCTTATATCGATAATGAATCGATTGCTATCCAAATTATTATTAAGAATGATGTTCTTTTAAAAGTGCCAGTTACAAAAAAACCCGCTCAGTGCGGGTTTTAATATTTGTGTAGTTCTTGACCCACAACTTACCCGCGCGATTGGTTCACGATAAGGAGAAGTTTCAGCAGTAGAGAAGAAGAAAAAATCATTACACAAATATCCGTAAATAAACTGTTAACACCATATTTACCGTAATTTATTCTGAGCGTCAAACAAGAAAATCCAATATCAGCGTGCATTGGCAGTGTTTTGGTTTTGTTTGTGCTGTTTTTTGTTTAAGTGTTAGCGATATCAACTGAATGGTGGTTTTGTATTGGCGGGTTAGTTTATCGTTTGGCTGATGTGTAGGTTAAAACTTTGTAGTAAATATTTTTAATGGAACGATTCACCAAAAAAATCACAAGCGTGACTAAAGTAATTAATCAATTGATTAAATAGTGAGTAATTAATCTTCTACTGTTATGCCTGTTTATCTCTATAATTAATCGAATGATTAATTATAGAGATGGATTTTTGCCATGACGGCACGAAAAGCGGGGCGACCTCAACAGAACTTAGATGTTCGACAACTATTGATTGAGCATGCTCGTGATCTGTTTGTCGTTCAGTCATACGACAAGGTCTCGACACGCCTGATTGCTGATCGTGCGGGTGTGAACATTGCGATGATCCGTTATTACTTTGGCAGTAAGGCTGGATTATTTGAGGCGATGCTGCGTGAAACGCTACGACCGATGCAATTGCAAATGCAGAGATTGGTTGAAGAAAGCAGCCATGAGAACTTTCTTGATTTAATGCGGACTTACTATAAAGAGATGGTCAAGGTGCCCAAGTTTCCTCGCTTGATTGCTCAAGTGATGAATATGCCTCCCTCTGAAGTGCAAAGAGAGTTGCTCGAAAAGGTTTTTCTCGATGTCGCCAAGCCAGCCCAAGATGTCATTTTTGAAAAGCTGGTTGAACAAGGCATCTTAAAACAGAACATGGATCCAAAATTGTGTCGAGTTTCGTATATAAGCTTGATGGTGTTCCCCTTCATTGCTCCGCCCCCTCTATTAGCAATCCATGGTATTGAGATTAATGAAGAATTTCTTAACCGTTTAATCGAACACAACATTCAATTGATGACCGAAGGCTTTATCAACGCACCGAGCCCTTCTGCAGTGCAGGACAAAAGATAATGAAAATAAATAAAAAACTACTCTTCTTCCCAGCACTTGCGGTTGGTGTCATCGGCCTTGTGACTGCGATTAGCTTAAAGCCGGATCTGCCGACTAAGCCCGCGGGAGATAGGGCTCGTCTAGTCGAAACAGTTAGTTTAGAACAACAAATGATCGCGCCGTTGGCGGTGGGCTTTGGCAAAGTAGTCCCTAAAGTTGAATGGAAAGCCATCGCCGAGGTGACAGGGCAGATTGTTTATCGACATCCAGACCTAGAAAAAGGGCAGATCATTCCAGCGGGAACTGAGGTACTTAAGATCGATCCTTTGGATTACGAGTTGAAGTTGGTACAAGCTGAAGCGGATCTTAAATCAAGCCAGACTTCATTAGCTAAGTTAAACCAAGAAGAAGATAACCTTAAGCAGACCTTAAAGATCGAAAAGAACCGCTTAGTGATCAGCAATAAAGAGCTGCAACGTAAACAAGATCTGCGCAAGAAAGGGCTAACTTCTCAATCCGATGTTGATCTCCAGCAGCAAAGTGCGTTGTCTCAACAGAAGCTTGTATTGGATATTGACAACCAAATTGCATTGATGCCAGATGAAAAGCGTGTTGCGGAAGCAGTGATTAAGGTGAATGTCTCTAAAGTAAAAGAGGCGCAACGCTCTTTGGATAAAACGACCATCACCTTGCCTAGAGCGATGCGAATAGCTCAGGTCGATATTGAACAGAACCAAGTGGTTAATCTTCAGCAAGAGATGTTTGTTGCTCACGGGATTAAAGTTATGGAAGTTGAGGCGCAACTCTCTATTCACGATATGCAAACTTTAGCCTCAAGCTTTACTCAATTCCCTCGTGATGCCGCAGGCATACCAAACCCTTATGAAGCGCCAATCAAAGCAAGTATTCAGCTAAACAGTGGCAGCCTTAACCTCAATTGGCCTGCAAAGGTTGCGAGAATCAGTGAAACCGTTGATGAGAACCAAGCAACTGCGGGGATCATTCTTGAAATTGGTCAAGACTATTCAGCTCTGCAGCCAAGCAGTGCAACGCCTTTGGTCAATGGCATGTTCGTCAAAGCAGAGATTGAAGGTGTCGCGAATCTAAGTTGGGTGGTTCCAGAGCGAGCATTGCACGGTGACAAGGTTTACCTGATGGATGACAATCAGCGCTTGCAAGTGGTGAATGTTGAAGTGCTTTATCGCAGAGATAACCAAGTGGTTGTGAGTGGCGAGCTACAAACGGGAGATAAATTGGTTCTTAATGACGTCCTGCCAGCTATCGAAGGCATGTTACTGAAAGAGTCGAACTCTACAGAGGTTAAGCTTGAATCGGATACTCAGGAGAGTGCGTCATGATCAAGTTCTTTTCTAGGCACCCAACAGCTGCAAACTTGTTGATGCTTGGGTTATTGATCATGGGTATAAGCTCATTATCAACCATCAAGCGTGAAACCTTCCCCGCTTATGATCCGCCTTATATTATGGCGGCCATCGTTTATCCCGGTGCATCACCACAAGAAGTGGAAGAAAGCTTGTGTGTACGAATGGAAGATGCCGTCGATGGCCTAGCTAACATTGAAGAGACTCAGTGTGAAGCCATCGAAGGCAGCGCTCGTTTAATTCTCAAGTTAAATGAGAAAGCGGACATTGGCCGAATGCTGGTGGACGTTCAAACTCAGATCAACTCGATCAATGATTTCCCTAGTGAGATTGAATCTCCGGTTGTTCAAGAGTTGGATTGGAATGAACCGGTAGTTGATATCGCTATTACAGCCGAAACCTCATGGCCTGAACTCAAAGCTTACGCCGAAGATCTCAAACGAACCATGAAGCTCGATTACGACGTTTCTTTAGTCGAAGTTAGTGGTTTTTCCGATCACCAATATCGTGTCGAACTGGATACCCAAGCCATTCGCCAGTTGGGTTTGAGTGTCGGTGATATCGCCGACCAAATTGGCCGTCAGAATGTAAAACTGCCAAGCGGTAACGTTGAGACGCCAGACAAAAATTTTCTGATTCGTTTTGATGAGAGACGAATTACACCGGTTGAGCTGGAAAGCATCGTGGTTGGATCTGCGCCTAATGGCTCGGTGATTCGTTTGAGAGATATTGCCAAGATAACCGATCGCTTTGAGTTGGATGAGCAGAAGGTTCTGTTTGATGGTAAGCCATCTGCTCTGTTGAAGATCAGTAAGAATAAAGAAGATGATGCGTTACGAATCAAAGAGAACGTGACGCGATTCGTTGAGGATCAAAGCGCGATTGCCCCCGATGGTGTGACACTGCAAATGACCAATGATCTCTCCTCTGTACTTTGGGATCGTCTGACCATGATGGTGCGCAACGGCTGGCAAGGTATTGTGTTGGTGTTTGCCACCATGTGGTTGTTCTTCAGTTTGCGATATTCATTCTGGGTAGCTGCTGGTCTGCCGGTAGCCTTCCTTGGTGGTTTGTTCTTGATGGCCAACCTTGGCTTGTCGATCAACATTATGTCACTGGTCGGTTTATTAATGGCGATTGGTATCATGATGGACGACGCCATCGTGATAGCCGAATCGATAGCCTCCCATTTAGATAGGGGACAAAGCGTTGATGATGCGGTGTACAACGGCGTAAAGAAAGTGCTTCCCGGAGTACTGTCTTCTTTCCTAACCACGGTGTGTATTTTCGGTAGCTTACTGTTCCTTGATGGGGAAATGGGCGCGGTGCTTAAAGCGGTGCCTCAGGTGCTTATCTTGGTGTTGTCGCTGAGCTTAATCGAGGCGTTTCTTATTCTACCAAATCACTTATCTCATTCATTACACAAAGAAAAAAATGATAAGCCAGCGCTGCGCTTTAAAGTTGTGTTGTTAGAGAAGTTCGAGAACTTTCGTAATACCATCTTGATGAACATGGTTGAGAAGGTCGTGACGTTCCGCTACGCCTTTATGGGGGGAGTGATAACCTTATTACTTCTATCTATCTCCTTGATTGCTGGTGGTGTTGTCAAATTCCAACCATTTCCTGAGTTGGATGGTGATATTGCCGAGGCTCGCATCATTCTTCCACCGGGCGCATCACTGTCTCAAACCGAGAAAGTGGTCGATAAAATAGTCGCATCTGCTGAACGTTTGAATGAGCAGTGGAGTGAAGACGTCGAGGACGGTAATAGATTGGTTGAGCATATCACCAGCCAATTCAATGCAAACGCGGATGCCAATGAATCAGGGCCACACTTAGCTACCGTGCGCTTAGACTTACGAGGTGCAGAAAGTCGCAACACGGTGATCGATGATTTCATTGATGCATGGCGGGAAGACATCGGCGATTTGGCGGACCCTATCTCGCTGGTTTTCAAACAACCGACGATGGGGCCGGGTGGTCGTGCTATCGAGATCCGCGCCAAACATGATGATCTTGCTGCATTGAAATCGGCTTCTTTGGATATTCAGGAGTACCTTAATCAGTTTGATGGTGTGCATGGTGTTCTTGATGACATGCGCATGGGTAAGGAAGAGATCTTAGTTAAACTTCGCCCAGGTGCGGAAACCTACAATGTGAATGGGCAGATGATTGCTTCCCAATTGCGTGCGGCCTTCTTTGGTCAGACTGCGGATGAAATCCAAATTGGGGTTGAGAACATTTCGATTGAGGTACGCCTTGATAAAGAACAAGCGGGTGATTTACAGCAACTGGCTAACTTCCCAATCATCACCGCAGACGGCAGCCAGATCCCGCTAGCTACATTGGCAACGTTAGATTTCCAGCGTAACTACGTGCGAATTCAACGCATCGATGGCTTAAGAACCATCAGTATCTTTGGTGATATTGATAATAAGAAAGCGAGTTCATCCGCGATTCTGGCTCAGTTCCAAAAAGATGAAGCCGCCAAACTTATTCAGAAGTACCCGGGTTTACGTTTTGATTTTGAAGGTGAAGCCAAAGATGCCGCGAAGACCGGAGCCTCAATGGGCAAAGGGTTCTTGCTCGGCTTATTCGGCGTATTTGCGATTCTAAGTTATCAGTTCAGAAGTTACTTAGAACCTGTGGTCGTGATGTTGGCGATTCCACTAGCCTTCATTGGGGTAGTGGTTGGTCACTGGATACTTGGCCACGCTTTGAGTATGCCAAGCATGATGGGCTTTGTGTCGCTTGCCGGGATCGTGGTCAATGATTCCATCTTGTTAGTGCAATACATTCGTCACCATGTTGATGAGGGAGATAGCGTTCATGACTCGGTGGTGAAGGCCAGTCGCGAGCGTTTCCGTGCGGTATTTTTGACATCAATGACGACCGCAGCAGGTTTGCTACCGCTGTTGACGGAAACCAGCTTGCAGGCTCAGGTTATCCAGCCTCTGGTTATTTCAATTGTGTTTGGCATATTTGCTTCAACCTTACTGGTGTTGTTTATGATCCCTGCCGCTTACGCGATATTGGCTGACTTCGGGTTGGTGAAGAAGCATGAGCCATTAGCGCTATAATCTTTAGCGCTATAATCTTTAGCGCTATTATCATTAGTCAGCACTACTATCATTAGCGAACGCTATAACCATTAACACGATAGAAGTAGTGTTTGTTTACTTATATAAAGAAGCAAAAACATAGAAGAATAAAGCGGCCTTGTGTCGCTTTATTTTTATCGGCTGCTTCTAGGCTCCTATTAGCTTACTTAGTGAAAGCGGTTAATTCGCTTCAAAATTCATTTTAGTTCATTCAAAACGTCACTTAACTGTCATTTCAGGGGCATACCTTGAGCCTTAACTGAATAAGGATTGTTAAGGAGATCGTATGCGTACTATCGAACCTGTTGTCCGCTGGGATGTGGCATTTTCTGTTTTCTGTTTGAAGAACCGTTATAGCGGGCAACATGCAACATTGAGTAAAGCGGTGTCTCATACCGGGGATGGTCATCTATATGTGTTGATCGCTCTGATTGCGCTGTTAGCTGATGGCTACACAGGTCGTGAATTTTTAATGGTTGGTCTAGCCGCTTTTGCGATAGAGCTACCGATTTATTGGGTAGCCAAAAACACCCTAAAGCGCCGCAGACCCGCTGAATTCTCTTCATTACTTCACTCTCACATTGTGCCGTCAGATAAATACAGCCTGCCATCTGGGCACTCCGCTGCTGCATTTGTTATGGCGACTCTAATCGGACATTTTTATCCAAGTCTCTATCTCTTTAGCTTGATTTGGGCGACAGCGATTGCAGGCTCTCGAATCCTACTCGGTGTGCACTTTTTAACGGACGTACTGATTGGCGCAGCGCTAGGTATAGCGTGCACAAGCCTAGCCATTTACTTCATTTTATAGCGCTTAGTCGTATGGCTGTTTGTTCTGTTGTTCATATTAAAAAGACACAGGCAAAGACAGCAGAGCTCGAATTATTAATCTTCAAGGAACCTGAATGAAAATTTTATATGGCGTACAGGGCACTGGAAATGGGCACATCGCTAGAGCGAGAGCAATGGCCGTCGCTTTTCGTCAGCAAAATATTGATGTCGACTTTCTGTTCTCTGGGCGAGACGAGAGTAAATTCTTTTCGATGGAAGCGTTTGGCAACTATCAGACCCGCAGCGGTTTAACTTTTTACAGCGAGCAGGGAAAGGTTAAATACGGCAAGACACTCATCAAGAACAACATCTGGCGATTTCTCCGCGAGGTTAACCAGATCGATCTTGCGCCTTATGACTTAGTGCTTAATGATTTTGAACCTGTGACGGCATGGGCGGCTAAGAGGCAAGGTGTGCCATGTATTGGTATAAGCCACCAGAATGCGTTCCGCTATGATGTACCTAAAGAAGGGGGCAACTGGATTGAACATTCCGTGATTCAACATTTCGCCCCAACTGAGCACTCTATTGGTTTGCACTGGTATCACTTTGAACAGCCAATATTGCCACCTATCGTTCACACGCCAGCGTGTGATGAGCGAGCGAAAGCAACACAAGACTTCACCTTGGTTTATCTACCATTTGAGGATCTTGATGCGATCTCTGAGTTGTTGATGAAGTTTGTTTCTCATCACTTTGTCTGTTATCACCCGAATGTGATTGAGCATAGCCGAGTCGAAAATATAGAGTTCAAACCACTCAGTCATGCCGGCTTCCAATTCGATCTCAATCAGTGCTCTGGTGTGGTGGCCAACGGCGGTTTTGAATTGCCATCTGAAGCCTTAACTTTAGGTAAGAAGTTGCTTCTTAAGCCTCTTGAGGGACAGTTCGAACAACAAAGTAATGTGGCGACGCTTGAAGCGCTCGGGTTGGCTCAAACCATGAGTTTTTTAGACGCGGCTATCTTGCGTAGTTGGCTCGGTGAAAAGCAGGCTGAAAGGGTTACTTACCCTGACGTGGCAAGTGCACTTGTTGAGTGGGTTTTGGCGGGCAAATGGTCTAACCAAGATGACTTGAGAAAGCAACTTTGGGATAAGGTGGATTTTCCTAGTTATGCATCACTCACGTAACCCATAATTGTTATTTCTGAATTGCCTAGCTGAACGATTCACGAGTTCAATAATTTGTAACAAATGTAACCAAAACGATAGAACAGCTAAATAAGTCGAAATGAAACTCATAAGTGACGCATTTTATGTTTTTTTATAACTCCATAAGCAACTGATTTTTAGGTGTTGTTTAATCATTAAGGTAAAATTAAATTATTCTTTATCAATCTTGTTGGTAGCTCGAGATTTATTGGTTAATAGTAATGGCAATCCGAAAAACATCGGTCTGATAAATATAAGAATTAGTGGTTATCTATTCCCACACCATTACCAATTTAACCCTGTCGAACCGACAAGAGGCAACTTGAATGTTAGAGAAAAAAGACGCAATGAGTGCAATTGCAAGCTACAGAATGGAAAGCACACTTCGTGGAGTCGACTTAAATCTTTTGACTGTATTTGATGCAGTTATGCAAGAGCAAAATATTACACGTGCAGCTCATAATCTGGGCATGTCTCAGCCAGCGGTAAGTAATGCTGTTGCTCGTTTGAAAGTAATGTTCAACGACGAGCTATTCATGCGTCAAGGTCGTGGTATTCAACCGACTCAACGTGCTCGTCAGTTGTTTGGCCCAATCCGCCAAGCGCTGCAGTTAGTACGCAACGAATTGCCAAGTTCTGTATTCTCACCAGAGTCGTCTTCTCGTTTGTTCAAACTTGCAATTTGTAGCCCTTGCGACATGCGTTTTGCACCTAAGATTATGTCGACAATCAACGACCAAGCACCTAGCGTTAATCTGCACATGGATGCTGAATTTGACCGTCAACTTTCTGAGCGCATGCGTTACCAAGAAATTGACTTCGTTATTGATTACTCGCGTTTTGATGAACAAGGTTTCTCAAGCACTGAAATCTTCCAAGATGAATTGGTTGTGGTCGCTTCTGCTTCTCACCCACGCATCAACGGTGAAGTTTCAGCGGCAGAATTGCTTAACGAAAAGCACGCTAAACTGTCTCGCATTCACGGTCAACGTAGCTTCTCTGAGCAAGCTTACCGTGACCTAGATTGCACGCCTTTCTACGAAGGTACGAGCTTGAGCAACGTTCTTTACGTTGTTGGTCAATCTGAACTTGTAACAATCGCTCCTCGTTGGATGGTAGAACATGCAGCAAACAAAGAGCAGCTTCAGATTTTAGATTTCCCATTCGATAATGCGGCGATTTCTGGCTTCCTTAGCTGGCACGAATCAAGTGAAAAGGACAAAGGACACATCTGGTTACGAGATCAGTTAATGATGATCTGTGGCGAAGTAGTGGCGCTTAACTAGACACTAATTCCTATGATTTATAAGCCCTAAGCTAGGAGTCTGGCTTGGGGTTTTTTTGTACCTGCTATTTTTGTTGATAGAAAACTTAGCGTGAGACGTACTATTACTTATAACTTTGAGCTTCATCAGTTGCCTTTTCCATGATCAGAGGTACACTTGTGCGCTCAAAAAAGCTTACAGGTGTAAGCCAAAGGTAAAGAGATGGCCAATTTAGATTTTCATATCGTAAAAAGACTTCGTGACCAAATTGCCCAAGGCGGCAACCGTACAGCTTTGAAGCACAAAGTAGACAATGTATGGCAAGGTATTAGCTGGGAACAATTTGGACAACAAATCGATACGCTTTCATTAGCGCTATTGGCTCAAGGATTGAGAGTTCAGGATAAGATCGGTATCTTCTCGAACAATATGCCTCAGTGGACTGTGGCTGACTTCGCATCCTTACAAGCGCGCCTTGTAACGGTACCAATCTACCCAACCAACACAGCGGCGCAGTCTTCTTACATTATCCAAAATGCGGATGTGAAGATCTTATTCGTTGGTGAGCAAGCTCAATTCGATGCGGCGGTTAGCCTTTTTGAAGAGTGTGAACAGCTAGAAGTTGTTGTGGCGATGTCTGATGATATCGATCTGCAAGGACATCGCTTTGCCGTCTCTTGGAAAGAATTCATGGCTCGTGGTGTTGAAGATCAGCAAGCTGAACTTGATGTTCGTCTTGCGGATGCCTGCATGGATGACTTACTGACGCTTATCTATACCTCTGGTACAACAGGCCAGCCTAAAGGTGTAATGCTTGATTACACTAATGTTGGCTATCAACTAAAAGGCCATGATGAGCGTCTCAGCTTAAGCAAAGACGACGTCTCATTGTGTTTTTTACCTCTATCACATGTATTTGAGCGCGCTTGGACTTTCTATGTCCTTTATAAAGGCGCAACCAACTGCTATTTGCAAGACACCATGCAAGTTCGTGATGCATTGAGTGATGTTAAACCAACGGTTATGTCTGCTGTTCCTCGCTTCTACGAGAAGATTTTCTCAGCGATTCACGAGAAAGTATCTAAAGCACCGTTTATTCGTAAAGTACTCTTTACTTGGGCGGTGAACATGGGCGCGAAGCTTTCTGTTTGTCATCAAGAAGGTCGTACACCATCATTCATGCTGAAGAAGAGCCATGCGCTTGCTGACAAGCTTGTGTTATCTAAACTGCGAGCTCTGTTAGGTGGTAACATCAACTTCATGCCATGTGGTGGCGCGAAGCTTGATGAAACCATTGGTCGCTTCTTCCACGCGATTGGTATCAATGTAAAACTTGGCTACGGCATGACAGAAACCACGGCAACAGTATCGTGCTGGGATGACCGTTGTTTTAACCCTGATTCGATCGGTATGTCGATGCCGGGCGCTGAAGTGAAAATTGGCGCTAAGGACGAGATTCTTGTTCGTGGCCCAATGGTGATGCGTGGCTACTACAAGATGCCAGAAGAGACAGCTAAGACATTTGACGAGCATGGTTTCCTAAAAACGGGTGATGCGGGTCATTTTGATGAAAATGGTAATCTATTCATTACTGATCGCATCAAAGAATTAATGAAGACTTCTGGCGGTAAGTACATTGCACCGCAAGTGGTGGAAGGCGCGATTGGTAAAGATCACTTTATCGAACAGATTGCTGTTATCGCTGATACTCGCAAATTCGTTTCTGCGCTGATTGTTCCTTGTTATGACTCGCTAGAAGTGTATGCCAAAGAGCTTAATATTAAGTATCACGACCGTGTGGAACTTGTTAAAAATCACCAAATAGTAGAGATGCTAGAGAAACGTGTGAATGACTTACAACAAGAGCTAGCGAAGTTTGAGCAAGTGAAGAAGTTCAAGTTGCTGCCAAAAGCGTTTTCTATGGATGATGGTGAGCTAACACCGACCCAGAAACTGCGTCGTAAGGTTATTAACGATAAGTATCAAGACGAAATCGAAGAAATGTACAACGAAAAGCCTAAAGATAAGTAGTTTTCTGTTTAGATAAATTTTCAGTTGTTTAAAAATCCCCCTACGAATGTGATTGCATTTTTAGGGGGATTTTTTGTATCTAATGACACAGCACAATGTGCGAAAGCGCACACCAACAAGCTCGCTGTTTATCGATAAATAGCGAACTGTTGAAATATTAAGTGCTTTTTTTTATCAAGTAGGCAGTGTTTAAACCTAGTGTGAAAGCCTGTATTGGGTTTTATTTGATGCTTTGAGCTAATAGTTGGTTTTTTGGCACAGTTGCCGAATAACAGGCGTTAGACCAGATGATAATAAAGCGTTAAAGTTGTTTCGTATTACTGTTTGTTGTTATCACAACAGACAGCCATAGCCGAAAAAGTGGAAGTATTTCGAATTAGGCTACGAATAAGCCCTAGACTATGAAAAACCAGCCCAACATGTTCACCAAATGTGATTGGAAACTGGTGAGGAGAGCAATATGACAACAAAACCTGAAACAGCCATGTCATCCGGCGCTGAAATGTTATCCGGCGCTGAGATGGTGGTGCAGTCTCTAATTGAAGAGGGTGTAGAACAAATCTTTGGTTATCCAGGTGGTTCTGTACTTGATATCTACGATGCGCTGCATGCTAAAACTGCTGAAATTAAACACGTATTAGTACGACACGAACAAGCCGCTACCCACATGGCAGATGGCTATACTCGTTCTACCGGTAAGCCGGGTGTAGTACTTGTGTGTTCTGGTCCAGGTGCGACCAATACCGTTACTGGTATTGCAACAGCCTACATGGACTCAATCCCAATGATTGTTATTTCTGGTAACGTACCAAATAACCTTATTGGTAACGACGCCTTCCAAGAGTGTGACATCGTTGGTGTATCACGCCCGATCGTTAAACACAGCTTCCTCGTTAAGAAAGCGGAAGATATCCCTGAAGTCGTTAAAAAAGCATTCTATATTTCAACGACAGGACGTCCAGGTCCTGTGGTTATTGATCTGCCAAAAGACATTTTAAACCCACAAATTAAGCTTCCTTATGAATACCCAGAAACGATCAAAATGCGTTCATATAACCCAACGGTTACGGGTCATAAAGGTCAGATCAAAAAGGCGCTAAAAGCCCTTCTTGAAGCGAAGAAACCGGTACTTTATGTCGGTGGTGGTGCGGTTATTTCTGAGGCAGATAAGCCGCTGTTAAAATTAGCAGAGGCACTGAATTTACCCGTGGTAAGTACCCTAATGGGGCTTGGCGCTTTCCCTGGTACTCATAAGAACTCTTTGGGTATGTTGGGCATGCATGGTTTGTATGAAGCCAATATGGCGATGCACAATGCGGACTTGATCTTTGGTATTGGCGTACGTTTCGATGATCGAACGACCAATAACCTAGATAAATACTGTCCTGATGCGAAGATCATGCACATTGATATCGATCCATCTTCTATCTCTAAGAACGTTAAAGTGGATCTTCCGATTGTAGGTTCAGCGGAAAAAGTACTAGAAAGCATGGTTAACCTGCTTATTGAGCAAGGTGGAACTAACGATGCAGAAGCGATGGAAAGCTGGTGGAGTGAAATTAAACAGTGGCAAGAACGTGACTGCTTAGCGTATGACAAAACGTCGGGTCGAATTAAGCCACAACAAGTTATTGAAACACTGCATAAAGTAACCAATGGCGATGCCTATGTTGCTTCGGATGTAGGTCAACACCAAATGTTTGCTGCTTTGTACTACCCGTTTGACAAGCCGCGCCGTTGGATTAACTCTGGTGGTCTAGGCACGATGGGCTTTGGCTTACCTGCTGGTATGGGCGTTAAGTTTGCGAAACCTGATGAAGAAGTTGTGATTGTTACTGGTGACGGCAGTATTCAAATGAATATCCAAGAGCTGTCGACTGCGCTGCAATACAATATTCCCGTTAAGATTATTAATCTTAACAACCGTTTCTTAGGCATGGTAAAACAGTGGCAAGACATTGTTTATCAAGGTCGTTACTCTAATTCATATATGGACTCTGTTCCTGATTTTGCTGCTATCGCTGAGGCTTATGGCCACGTTGGCATGCGTATTTCATCTCCGGATGAATTGGAATCAGGTTTGGAAAAAGCACTGGCGATGAAAGACCGTTTGGTATTTGTCGATATTAGTGTGGATGACACCGAGCACGTATACCCAATGCAGATCAAAGGCGAGGGTATGGATAACATGTGGCTAAGCAAAACGGAGAGAACATAATATGAGACACATCCTTTCACTATTAATGGAAAACCAACCAGGTGCACTATCTCGTGTGGTTGGCTTGTTTTCTCAGCGTGGCTACAACATCGAGTCTTTGAATGTATCCCCTACGGATGATCCAACGCTTTCTCGTCTGAATGTCACCACTAACTCAAGCGAAATGCAGCTTGAGCAGATCCAAAAACAGCTACACAAGTTAATCGACGTACTTAAGGTACAAGAAGTGTCTGAGCTTGAGCATATCGAGCGTGAACTTCTGATGGTAAAAGTACGCGCTAGCGGCTTTGCTCGCGCTGAAGTGAAACGCACAGCGGATATATTCCGTGGTCAAATCGTTGATGTGACGGCTTCGCAATATACGGTTCAAATGGCCGGCACTAGCGAGAAGCTGGATGCTTTCATTCAGGCATTGTCTGAAGTAACGGAAGTACTTGAAGTGGCTCGAAGTGGGGTTGTTGGCATCGCACGTGGTGAACGAGCGTTGAAAGCCTAACGAAGAAAGATTTAAAGCTGCTTTTAAGCTAAAACTGAGCATTTAATCGTTTGAAAAAAATAGCGATTTTACTGATACGAACGGCCCTTAATTTGGGTCGTTTTGCTTTCTGGAAGTAAGCATCGTTTGTCCATACTTTCTTATTGCCATTCATTTCTTTGTAGCTCTCCATTAGGGCGCTATTGCGCTGTTTATAGAGTGCCCTGTTATTTACTGTGCTTGATCCCCCCAGTGCCGTGCATCCATATTTATTGGGAATCTCATTTTTGAGAGACTTAAATCACAAAGTTTATATGATTAGACTAAAGTCTAATGCTCGCGGTGATTTGAGCTAAACTGAACAATAATCAAATAGTCTTGCTTCATGTCATCTTATGATAAAAGATGCGATTAATAGAGTGTTTGCTAGATGTAAAAGGATGGCACCGTTAACTTAATTCAACTG
The DNA here is from genome assembly GCF_041473955.1 of Vibrio sp. 10N.222.54.E6. Taxonomy (NCBI): domain Bacteria; kingdom Pseudomonadati; phylum Pseudomonadota; class Gammaproteobacteria; order Vibrionales; family Vibrionaceae; genus Vibrio; species Vibrio sp. 10N.222.54.E6. Next base: position 96,886 of record NZ_JBFRTD010000014.1, read on the forward strand.
GTTAGCTAACCCTATCAAAGTCTTGAAAGGCATTAGTTGAATTAGGTTCGCTGAAGCAAGGGTTTAGGGATCATACAGTCTGATTGAAAGAGGCGTGGTATGTTTGTCGATTTTTTAGTGAGGTTAACCATAGGTACATTAGCCGTTCTTGGCTTTCAACTGAGTGCATTGTATTTTTTACCTATGGTTGTGCTACTCAATACTCATCACAAAGAGTTTTTTGGGTGGTAGTTCAGTCGTAATACTGGAAATAAAAAACGGAGCTATTAGGCTCAGTTTTTATGTGGTTAGAATCTATCTTGACATTATGCGGCTTCGATAACTTCTTCAATTCGCTTCATTGAACTTAACAGGTGTTGATCCAATAGTTCTGTCGCTTGATCGACATTTTTAGCAAGTACCAGCTTCATGATCATTTCATGCTCATCAATATTGAACAGATCATCAGATGCGCTTTTCGCTGACATCGCTAGGAAGCGGTAGCGTTTTACTTGATTGATAAGATCATCAAAGAACTTAAACATGTTCTCTGAGTCTGCGCCTTCAAGTAACGCTGCATGGAACTGCTGGTGACGTTCTTCCCACTCAACACAATCAAACTCTTCTGAGACATATTGTATGCGTGATAGCTTGTGGTAGGAGGTTAATACTTCCAGTTCCCAGCTTTCATCGCCTGCTGAAATTGCCTTTTTAAGCAGAACAGAAGAGACAACACGAAGGCTTTCATATAGGTCATTGAGTTCTTTTTTTGATACCGGTGATACCCAGCAGCCTTTTTGTGGCTCTAGCTTTACGTATTTACTCCAAGATAGCTGCACTAAGGCTTCGCGAATTGGAGATGCGCCGACGTTGTATCGTGCTTTGAGATCAGCTACAACGAGTTTTTTACCTGGGGTTAATTCACCATTGAGAATATCTTGGCGAATCATCTTTGATACTTTGTCAGTAAGCGTAGGACTAGACATTACAAACCTCATGTATATTTGATTTCTAGTCTGCTAATCCGTTTCTTAGGAAGAGTTTATTGGAGTTTAACAGTACGTAGTTCTAATGTGATTGATAATACAGCGTACTGAAAAGTTAGGCAAGATTTTGTTTCATAAAAAAAGAGGGCCGAAGCCCTCTTTTATATTTTATGCGAATCGGTTCATTCTTATAGAACGTGAACAGATGCTGTGTTTGTAGTACCAGAAGCGACTAGAGCACCAGAAACCATAACTACGATGTCGCCTTTGTTACCTAGGCCAGATTGTAGAGCGATTTCTTTACCGTTGATGTAGAACGCGTCTGTGTTCTCGATAGAGTCAACAAGAACTGGCTTAACACCTTTAGTAAGAACTAGCTGTGCAGCTGTCTTTTCGTTAGTTGTTAGAGCAAGGATGTTTGCAGTTGGGAAGTACTTACGTACTGAACGTGCAGACTTACCGCCTTCAGTTGCAACAACGATTAGAGGAGCAGCTAGCTTCTCTGCTGTGTCTACAGCGCCTTTACATACTGCTTCAGTGATGCGTAGACGTGGGCTGTCTAGACGAGAACCTAGCTCAGCTTTAAGAGCTGAATCAGTACGGTTCGCGATTTGAGCCATGATAGTAACAGCTTCAACTGGGTACTTACCTTTAGCAGTTTCACCAGAAAGCATTACTGCATCAGTACCATCCATGATTGCGTTCGCAACGTCACCCGCTTCTGCACGAGTTGGACGTGGGTTGCTGATCATCGAGTCAAGCATTTGAGTTGCAGTGATAACCATCTTACGTGCGCGGTTACACTTCTCGATCATCATCTTCTGAGCGAAGATTACTTCTTCAGCTGGGATTTCAACACCTAGGTCACCACGAGCAACCATGATGCCGTCAGAAGCTTCAAGGATTGAATCGAAGTTATCTACACCTTCTTGGTTTTCAATCTTAGAAATGATGTGGATGTTCTCGCCGCCATTAGCGTTTAGAAGCTCACGGATTTCTTTAACGTCGTCTTCTTTACGAATGAAAGAAGCAGCTACGAAATCAACGCCTTGCTCACAACCAAACTTAAGGTCAGCTTTGTCTTTCTCAGAAAGAGCTGGAAGTTGAACAGAAACGCCAGGAAGGTTAACACCTTTGTTTTCGCCTAGAGCACCGTTGTTAAGAACTTTACACTTAACTTCAGTTTCTGTTGTTGCGATAACTTCCATTTCGATTAGGCCATCATCAACAAGGATAGTGTTACCTGCTGTTAGGTCCTTAGCGAAACCTAGGTAAGTTACTGCTACTACGTCTTTGTTACCAACAACTGTTGCGTCAGTTGTGAAAGTGAACTCTTGACCAGCTACTAGATCTACGTCGTTACCATCTTCAAGTTTGATAGTACGGATTTCTGGACCTTTAGTATCTAGAAGGATCGCAAGTTGCTCACCATTATTTTCCATTACTTTACGGAAGTTCGCGATACGAGTGCCGTGCTCTGCGAAATCACCGTGAGAGAAGTTAAGACGCATAACGTTCATGCCAGCATCTACTAGTTCAGTTAGCTTCTCTACAGATTCAGTTTTAGGGCCAATCGTACATACGATTTTGGTCTTTTTCATGGAAGGTACTCTCCGGTAAGTATTGTTACAATTTGAAATTTATTTAAGTTCTGAAGATTGGTCCGCTACATCAACATTTTGTGCCTGTTGTGTAAAAGCGCGGGACTTCCAATATGTCCTTCAGAGTTGTAAGTCTTTCATCAATTTTAGTCATTTTATGACCAAAAGATTTTGATTCAATATCGGTTTTCTGTGACTTACCCCACTATATAGGAGGTAAGTTGCAAAAAAATAACAGTCAGTTTTGTAATTTTTTTTCTTTTCGGGTGCGGATTCTACCACCTAATGAGTTCAATATCACTGCTTAACAATTGTCTTAGGACAAGGTTTTATCGCTATTTATTAATTTTTTGGATCAAAATAAATGGACTAAATAGTTTCGTTGTAACTATAATATGTTTCACATCGAAACTTAATGGCCTTTTTTAAATGTCGAAACGAAACACCCAGCTCAGAAGACATGCAATTTCTAACCTAGTGAATGAAAAAGGGGAGGTTAGTGTTGATGAATTATCCGCTAAGTTCGAAACCTCAGAGGTCACGATTAGAAAGGACTTGGCGTCTTTAGAGAAAAACGGTCAGCTTTTGCGCCGTTATGGTGGTGCGATTTCATTACCGAAAGAGGTTGTGAACGAAGAGCTGGGTCCACAAGTTTCGACTCGAAAGATTTCATTAGCGAAAGCCGCGGCAGATTTAATTCGCGACCATAATCGCATTGTGATCGATAGCGGTAGCACGACAGGGGCGCTAATTCAGCAGCTCAATAGCAAGCGTGGTTTGGTTGTGATGACCAACTCGTTGCACGTTGCTAATGCACTTAATGAGTTGGAAAGCGAACCAACACTGCTAATGACCGGTGGCACTTGGGATACCCATTCGGATTCTTTCCAAGGCAAAGTCGCAGAGTCAGTACTTCGTGCTTACGATTTTGATCAACTATTTATTGGGGCTGATGGTATCGACCTTGATAGAGGCACGACCACGTTCAATGAATTGGTTGGTCTAAGTAAAGTAATGGCTGAAGTGTCACGAGAAGTGATCGTGATGGTTGAGTCGGAAAAGGTGGGGCGAAAGATCCCCAATTTAGAGTTGGCTTGGAACCACATCGACATTTTGATTACCGATACAGATTTGAGCAAAGAATCTCAAGCAAGTATCGAATCACATGATGTTCGTGTGATCTTGACTGATCCAGCGTAAAAACAAATTTAAATATTATGCATTTACCTTCCTATAATTAATCTTAATAAAGATATGGCCTTTGCTTGCTGCCAATAGGAATAAAACAAAATTGATGGAGTGAAACTATGTGTGGAATTGTTGGTGCAGTAGCACAGCGTGATGTAGCCGAAATTTTAGTAGAAGGCCTTCGCCGCCTAGAATACCGAGGCTACGATTCAGCGGGTGTCGCTGTAGTTGATAGCGAATCTAACCTAACTCGTGTACGCCGCCTTGGTAAAGTACAAGAGCTAGCAGACGCAGTCGATCAACAACATGTTATTGGCGGTACTGGTATAGCTCATACACGTTGGGCGACACACGGTGAGCCTTCTGAAGCAAACGCACACCCACACATGTCTGGTGATATTGCTGTTGTACACAATGGTATTATCGAAAACCACGAAGCACTGCGTGCTCTTCTTCAAGAGCGTGGTTATGTGTTTACTTCACAAACGGATACTGAAGTTATCGCTCATCTTGTTGAGTGGGAACTTCGCACGTCAGCTTCTTTGGTTGAAGCTCTGCAAAAAACAGCAAAACAATTAGACGGTGCATACGGCACGGTGGCGGTTGATCGTAAAGATCCTAGCCGTATCGTTGTTGCTCGTTCTGGTAGCCCAATCGTTATCGGTTTTGGTGTGGGCGAGAACTTCCTTGCTTCTGACCAACTAGCGCTATTAAGCGTAACTCGTCGCTTCATGTACTTAGAAGAGGGTGATGTTGCTGAGGTGACTCGTCGTGATGTAACAGTATTTGATGTAGCGGGCGAGCGTGTAGGGCGTGAAATCGTTGAATCAAACGCAGAACACGATGCAGGTGATAAAGGTCAATACCGTCACTTCATGCAGAAAGAGATCTTTGAGCAGCCAACAGCGCTGATCAACACAATGGAAGGTCGTATCTCTGACACTTCTGTAATCACTAATGCAATCGGTGTTAAAGCGGAAGAGATCCTAAGCAAGGTAGAACACGTGCAGATCATCGCATGTGGTACGTCTTACAACTCAGGCATGGCAGCTCGTTACTGGTTTGAGTCTCTAGCAGGCGTAAGCTGTGACGTAGAGATTGCCTCTGAATTCCGTTACCGTGATTTCGTTGTTCGCCCGAACAGCCTATTGGTGACTCTGTCTCAGTCTGGTGAAACGGCGGATACGCTTGCTGCACTTCGTCTTGCAAAAGAAAAAGGTTACATGTCGGCAATGACTATCTGTAACGTTGCGGGTTCTTCGCTAGTTCGTGAATCTGATTTTGCCTTCATGACTCGCGCAGGAACTGAGATCGGCGTTGCTTCAACTAAAGCCTTCACGACACAGCTAGCGGCTATGCTGATGATGGTAACGTCAATTGGTCGTCTACAAGGTCGCATCAATGAAGAGAAAGAAGCTGAGATCGTTCAAGCACTGCATCAACTGCCTGCTGATATTGAAAAAGCATTAGCGTTTGATAAAGAGATCGAAGAGCTAGCACCTGATTTTGCAGATAAGCACCACACACTATTCTTGGGTCGTGGTGAGTTCTACCCAATCGCGATGGAAGCGTCTCTTAAACTGAAAGAGATCTCTTACATCCACGCAGAAGCATACGCGGCTGGTGAGCTTAAGCACGGTCCTTTGGCTCTTATCGATGCAGATATGCCAGTCGTCGTTATTGCACCAAGCAACGACTTGCTAGAGAAACTGAAATCAAACGTTGAAGAAGTACGTGCTCGTGGCGGTCTACTTTACGTATTCGCAGATGAAGATGCAGGCTTTGAAAGCGATGAGAACATGAAGATCATCAAGATGCCTCACGTAAGTGAAGTAACAGCACCTATCTACTACACAGTACCGATGCAGTTGTTGTCTTACCACGTAGCGCTAATCAAAGGTACTGACGTTGACCAACCTCGTAACCTTGCGAAAGCGGTTACTGTTGAGTAATCGTTAGCTTATCTAAGAAAATTAGATAATAAGAAGCCCATCCTGTGATGGGCTTTTTTGTGTCTGCTAGTTAACGATTCGTGTTAGAGCTAGCTGTAGCGTCATTAAGCATTAAGCATTAAGCATTAAGCATTAAGCGCTAAGTGCTTGCTCTAGGTCAGCCAAGATATCGTCAATGTGCTCGATACCTACTGAGAGACGAATCATCTCTGGTGACACACCTGCTTGCTTTTGTTCCGCTTCGCTTAATTGACGGTGTGTTGTAGAAGCAGGGTGACAAGCGAGAGATTTTGCATCGCCAATGTTCACCAAGCGCTTGAATATTTGTAGCGCATCATAGAAACGAACACCGGCTTCATAACCATCTTTCAAGCCAAAAGATAAAATGGCAGACGGCTTACCTTGCATGTATTTCTCAGCCAGCGGATAGAACTCAGACGTTGGTAAACCAGCGTAGCTCACCCAACTCACTTTCTCATGTTGCTGAAGGTACTCTGCTACTTTTAGTGCGTTCTCTGTGTGTCGCTCCATGCGTAACGACAACGTTTCTAGACCTTGCATTAGCATGAAGGCATTCATAGGCGACAGTGCAGCGCCTGTATTACGTAGTGGAACCGTTCGAGCACGACCAATAAACGCGGCTTCACCAAAAGCCTCGGTGTACACCACACCGTGGTAAGAAGGTTCTGGCTGATTAAATACTGGGAAGCGATCTTTGTGCTCTGCCCATGGGAATTTGCCTGAGTCGACAATCACGCCACCCAATGTTGTTCCGTGACCACCAACGTATTTGGTGAGTGAGTGCACCACAATATCAGCACCAAAATCGATAGGTTTACACAACACAGGTGTCGCCACCGTGTTATCGACAATCACAGGTACACCTTGTGCGTGAGCAAGCTCAGCAACTCGTTCTAAGTCGATAATATTACCAGCGGGGTTACCGATACTTTCGCAGTAAACCGCTTTGGTTTTTTCATCAATCAGTGCCGCTAAGCTTTCAGGTTTGTCGTCTTTGGCAAAGCGAACTTCTATCCCTTGGTTTGGCAGCATGTGAGCAAATAGAGTGTAAGTACCGCCGTAAAGCTGAGGCGTTGAAACGATGTTGTCACCGATTTGTGCCAACGTTTGAATGGCGTAGTTGATCGCCGCGCTGCCCGCACTCACCACTAAGCCTGCAATACCACCCTCTAAGGCTGCCATGCGTTTTTCCAACACATCATTGGTTGGGTTCATTATGCGAGTGTAGATATTACCGGGTACCGCAAGATTAAACAGGTCTGCACCGTGTTGTGCGTCATCGAATTCGTAAGCAACGGTTTGGTAAATAGGGGTCGCAACTGATTTGGTTGTTGGATCAGTTTCGTAGCCGAAGTGAATCGAGAGCGTTTCGTCTTTCATGAGTCTTCCCTGAACTATTGAATGATTTGTGTACTCTCATATTGCCGATTTTTTTATAAAAGAAAAGTATATTTAGTCACAGAGAGGGAATTGGAATTGCGTGTGGGACAATTCGTTATTTGTAGGAAATACAGCGGTGAGTTGTACAGCTTCAGAAAAGCAAAAAGCCAGAGCAGTGTGAACTGTTCTGGCTTTTCTAATTTGGTGGCCCCTCCCAGATTTGAACTGGGGACCGAACGATTATGAGTCGTGCGCTCTAACCACTGAGCTAAGGGGCCGTAGGGCATAGATTATAGGGGAAGCATTCATTGGTGTCTAGACACTATGAGGGGCAATTCCGCTTACATCTTAGCCACTTAAATCATATAGGCACAAAAAAGGTGAGCCAACGCTCACCTTTTTTATTTTATGCTTAAAAGCTAACCACACTAAAGTGTGTAATTACTCGTCTAGGAAGCTACGCAGAGTTTCTGAGCGGCTTGGGTGACGAAGTTTACGCAGTGCTTTTGCTTCGATCTGACGGATACGTTCACGAGTAACGTCGAACTGCTTACCCACTTCTTCTAGAGTGTGGTCAGTGTTCATGTCGATACCGAAACGCATACGCAGTACTTTCGCTTCACGAGGCGTTAGGCCTGCAAGAACGTCTTTAGTTGCGCCGCGCAGGCTTGTTGCCGTTGCAGAGTCTAAAGGCAGTTCTAGCGTTGTATCCTCGATGAAATCACCTAGGTGCGAATCTTCGTCGTCACCGATTGGTGTCTCCATTGAGATAGGCTCTTTAGCGATTTTCAGTACTTTACGGATCTTGTCTTCAGGCATTTGCATGCGCTCAGCCAACTCTTCCGGAAGTGGTTCACGACCCATCTCTTGTAGCATTTGACGAGAGATACGGTTTAGTTTGTTGATCGTTTCGATCATGTGAACCGGAATACGGATAGTACGAGCTTGGTCGGCAATCGAACGAGTGATTGCTTGACGGATCCACCACGTAGCGTAAGTAGAGAACTTGTAACCACGACGGTATTCAAACTTATCTACTGCTTTCATCAGACCTATGTTACCTTCTTGGATTAGATCCAGGAATTGTAGACCACGGTTTGTGTACTTCTTAGCAATCGAGATTACTAGACGTAAGTTCGCTTCAACCATCTCTTTCTTAGCACGACGAGCTTTCGCTTCACCGATAGACATACGACGGCTGATATCTTTAATGCTTTGAACAGTAAGAGACGTTTCACGTTCGATTATATCCAGCTTTTGGATAGAACGACGGATGTCGTGTTCGTTACGTTTGATCTTTTCAGCGTATGGTTTGTCTGAAGCAAGAACTTCGTCCAACCATGCTTCGCTAGATTCATTACCAGTAAATAGAGCAATGAAAGATTTCTTCGGCATTTTGCCGTACTCAACCGTTTGACGCATGATTAGGCGTTCTTGAGTACGTACGCGATCCATTGAAGTACGCAGTTCGTTTACTAGGTAATCGAACTGTTTTGGCGTTAGACGGAACTCTTTGAATACGTCTTGCATCATTGTCGTTGCAAGTGTGGCTTTCGGACTTTCATGGCCGTATTCATTGATTGCGAGTTGACGGTTTTGGTAGCTAGTGCGAAGTGCTGTGAACTTCTCAAGAGCAAGCTCAGGATCAATACCTGTATCTTCCTCTTCTTCTTCCTCGTCGTCTTCTGCTTCTTCTTTGTCTTCGTCTTCTAGATCAGTTTTAGCAAGTTCTGAACCGATGTGAGTCGCCGTTGGCGCAGCTGTGCCATCGTCGTCTGGGTCAACAAAGCCATTGATTAGATCTGTTAAACGAATCTCTTCAGCGAGTACGCGGTCAAACTGTTCCAAGATGTATGGAATAGTGCCTGGGTACTCAGCTACAGATAATTGAACAGTATTGATACCATCTTCAATACGCTTCGCAATGTCGATTTCGCCTTCACGAGTCAGTAGTTCAACTGTACCCATTTCACGCATGTACATACGAACTGGGTCAGTTGTACGGCCAATCTCGCTTTCTACGCTTGACAGCGCAGCAGCAGCAGCTTCAGCTGCATCTTCATCTATATTGGCATCGTCATCATTAAGTGCTAGATCATCAGCGTCAGGTGCAGTTTCTACTACCTTGATACCCATGTCATTGATCATTTGAATGATGTCTTCTACCTGTTCAGAATCCACGATTTCTGCAGGTAGGTGGTCGTTTACTTCGGCGTAGGTCAGATAGCCTTGTTCCTTGCCTTTAATAACAAGTAATTTTAGCTGTGACTGCGGATTTTGATCCATAGATGATATCCAACTTCAGGTCTGGTGAAGGACGTTGCATTCTCAAATGCAAACCAATTATGTTAACAAATTTATTAAATGCTGACTAATCAAACAGGGTTACGCTTTTAGATCTAGCATTAAAGCTAGTAGCTCCCTTTTTTCTTCGGCTGATAAACCGACACTTCTTGCTTTGGCCTGCAGGTTTTCAATTTGTTTTTCAACGCACTGGGCAAGGATATTGTCCAATGAGTCTAAAAATATGTCTTCTTGATTGTCTTCGTCGAGGGGGATTTCCCAGCTCGCGAGACGAGACAGAAGCGCCTCATGTTTATTGTGTCGCCAATGCTCTAATAATTGGCCTGTGTTGATATGGGGATGCGCGTGGCATTTATCAAGTACTTCGACGAATAAACTTAGTCCAGGCAACTGTAAGCCTTTGACACTTGATAAATCCGGTACCATATCAGCATAGCTCGGATTTTGGATAAGCAAAGCGATAACTTCTCGCATTGGAGTGCGTTTCAGTTCTTTATGCGGTTGAGGTGTCGGGTTCTTAGTATGAACACGAGCTCGTCTCAGTTGGTTATCAAAACCAGTACGCTCATCCAATAATTTCTCGAGCAGTTCTTGGAAATAACTGTCAGGGATTTTGTTAATCAAGGCGCTTGCGTGTGCTCGCAGTGCCGACTTCCCTTCCGTTGTTCCCAAGTTCAACTTGTGTATCTCAATAAGATTATCGAACAAGTAAGTAGAAAGCGGTGTCGCATTGTGGACGAGCTGTTCGAAAGCAGCCTGACCGTGTTCTCTAATATAGCTGTCTGGGTCTTCACCGTCTGGCAAGAACAGAAACTTGAGCGTGTTACCTGTTTTCAGGTATTCAAGCGCATTTTCGAGTGCGCGCCACGCCGCTTCTTTACCTGCTCGGTCACCGTCGTAACAACAAACCACTGTGCTGGTTTGGCGGAACAACATTTGAACGTGGTCACCGGTTGTCGAGGTGCCCAGTGATGCCACTGAGTAATCAACACCATATTGCGCTAATGCCACGACATCCATGTAACCTTCAACCACAAGTATTTGCGGCGGTTCACGGTAGGCTTGCAGCACTTCATAAAGGCCGTAAAGCTCTTTGCCTTTATGGAAGATAGGCGTTTCTGGTGAGTTCAGGTATTTCGGTGTGCCGTCTTCTAAGACACGACCACCAAACCCGATCACTCGGCCTCGACGGTCACGAATCGGGAACATCACGCGTCCACGGAATCGATCGTATCGGTTGCCTTTATCGTTTTCTATCAACATGCCGCCAGTAACGAGCATGTCTTGGGCTTCTTTTTGTTGGCCAAAGTTCTTACGAACCAAGTCCCATTCATCAGCGACGTAGCCAATGCCAAACTTCTGTACGATTTCACCAGAAAGACCGCGATTTTTTAGGTAATCAATCGCAGGTTTGTTAGCTGAAATTTTCAGCTGAGAGCGGTAAAAATTACTGATGCCGCCCATCAAATCGTAGAGGTTACGTTTTTGTTCGCTGTTGGCTCTTGGCGCCGTAGATATTTCACCGCTGCGCTGTTCTCTAGGAACATCAAGTCCTAAAAATGAGGCCAGCTCTTCAATCGCTTCAACAAAATCGAGACGTTCGAACTCCATAATGAAGTCGATAGCATTGCCGTGTACGCCACAACCAAAGCAGTGATAAAACTGTTTTTCTTGGCTTACGCTGAAAGAAGGGGTCTTTTCGTTGTGAAATGGGCAACAAGCACCATAGTTTTTGCCTTTTTTCTTAAGTTTCACGCGTGCGTCCACAATATCGACAATGTCGAGACGCGCTAGGAGATCATCGATGAAACTACGCGGGATGTGTCCTGCCATAAAACCTTAGAAAAATGCACTAACTGAGAGTGTGGATAATAATAGTTTGAATAGGTTACAGATACAAACAAGCCGTGCGTTCCGAAGGATTGCACGGCTTGTTGCAATTTGATTTGGGATTAAGCGAGTTTAGAACGAACTAAACCACTAACTTTACCCATATCTGCACGCCCTTGAATTTGTGGTTTCAAGATAGCCATTACTTTACCCATGTCTTGCATGCCCGCAGGTTGAGCTTCTGCAATTGCGCTATCAAGTAGTGCAATAACTTCTTCTTCAGTTAGCGGTTGAGGCATAAAGCCTTCAAGTACCGTAATTTCTGCTTTTTCCACGTCAGCAAGATCTTGCCGATTTGCCGATTCATATTGAGCAACAGAATCGCGACGTTGCTTAACCATTTTAACTAATATAGCAATAATGTCGTCGTCGTTCAGAGTGATCCGTTCGTCAACTTCACGTTGCTTAATTGCTGAAAGAGCTAAGCGGATAGTGCCAAGGCGCGGTTTGTCCTTGGCTTTCATCGCTAATTTTTGCTCTTCTTTGAGTTGTTCAATAAGAGCCATAACTCAGTCCTTATGGATTAAGTTATTAGTACAGACGAACGCGACGTGCGTTTTCGCGAGCTAGCTTTTTAGCGTGACGCTTTTGAGCTGCTGCTTTAGCGCGTTTGCGAACTGTAGTTGGCTTTTCGTAATGCTCACGACGACGCACTTCAGAAAGGATACCTGCTTTTTCACAAGAGCGCTTGAAACGACGTAGTGCAACGTCGAACGGTTCGTTTTCACGTACTTTAACTATTGGCATATGCCTTTCACCTCAGGGGTTATTCATTATCGCTGGTTATTCAGTACCAAATCAGAGAAGTTACCCATCGAGCTAACTCTCTATTCGCGTTTGGTCATTAACCAGCTTGATCAAAAATGGTGCGGAATTTTAATCCGATCACAGTGGCTTTGTAAAGCACTTTGTCGATTATAGTCTGTACAATATTTGTTTGAAGAGCTTAGGCAGGGTAATATTGCGCTAATTTCCCATTTTAGACGAAAGCGTGCCGAGAAAATTATGCGCATTATTGGTATTGAAACCTCTTGTGATGAAACAGGAATCGCAATTTATGATGATGAGCAAGGGCTGCTTTCTCATCAGTTATACAGCCAAGTAAAGCTGCACGCCGATTACGGTGGTGTGGTACCTGAGCTAGCGTCGCGTGACCACGTAAAAAAAACCATTCCACTGATTAAAGCGGCATTGGCAGAAGCGAACCTAACGTCGAAAGATATTGATGGCGTGGCTTACACGGCTGGCCCTGGTTTGGTTGGTGCATTGCTTGTGGGCGCAACGATTGGTCGCAGTATTGCCTATGCGTGGGGCGTGCCTGCTGTGCCAGTGCACCATATGGAAGGTCACCTTCTTGCGCCAATGCTAGAAGATAATCCTCCACCATTCCCATTTGTTGCTCTGCTGGTGTCTGGCGGTCATACCATGATGGTAGAAGTGAAAGGCATTGGTGAATACCGAATTCTTGGTGAATCGATTGATGATGCGGCGGGTGAAGCGTTTGATAAAACCGCGAAGCTAATGGGCTTAGATTACCCAGGTGGTCCACTGCTATCTCGACTCGCAGAAAAAGGCACGCCAGGTCGTTTTAAGTTCCCACGTCCAATGACCGATCGTCCGGGTCTAGATATGAGCTTTTCGGGCTTGAAAACGTTCGCGGCAAATACCATTCGTGCTAATGACAATGATGACCAAACTCGTGCTGACATCGCTTATGCGTTCCAAGAAGCGGTTTGTGCGACCTTGGTAATCAAGTGTAAGCGTGCGTTGGTAGAGACGGGTATGAAACGTATCGTGATTGCTGGCGGTGTGAGTGCCAACAAACAACTACGAGTTGAGCTTGAAGCATTAGCCAAGAAAATCGGTGGGGAGGTGTACTACCCACGCACTGAGTTCTGTACAGATAACGGTGCGATGATCGCTTATGCGGGCATGCAGCGCCTGAAGAATGGTGAAACGGCTGATTTATCTGTCCATGCCACACCGCGTTGGCCAATTGACCAGCTAGAGCCGATTGTTTAATCATAACCAATCGCCAAATAAACCATAGTATTTCGATAAACGGTCGCTGAGTGCGGCCGTTTTTATATCCTAGCTTACCGACTGTATGTCGATAAATAATTGCTGATAGAGATTAGGGAAGAAAATGAACAAGTTCACAGTAGACAATCAATCGATGGCGTACCTAGATGAAGGTCAAGGCCCTGTTGTTGTATTAGGCCACAGCTACCTTTGGGACAGTGCAATGTGGCAGCCACAGATCGAGGCTCTAAAAGCTCAGTATCGCTGTATTGTTCCAGAGCTTTGGTCTCATGGTGAATCACAAGCCGCGCCGAGCTCGATGCGCAACTTAAAAGATTACGCTCAACACATTTTGGATCTACTTGATCATTTAGAAATCGAAGAATTTTCCGTAGTAGGTTTATCGGTTGGCGGTATGTGGGGAACCGAGTTAGCGGAACTTGCACCTGCACGTATTAAATCTTTAGTTCTAATGGATACCTTTGTTGGTTTAGAACCAGAAGTTGCTCATGCTAAATACTTCAGCATGTTAGACACCATTACTCAAACCAAGATGGTTCCTCAACCGATTGTTGAAGCGGTTGTTCCATTGTTCTTTGCAAATGATGCTCAAACAAACACGCCAACTTTAGTGGAAGGCTTTACTCAGAAATTATCGGCTCTTAAGGGTGAGAACGCTGAAGAAGTGGCTCGAATCGGTCGAATGGTCTTTGGACGTCGCGATATGATTGAAGCAGTAGAGAGCTTTGCACTGCCAGTTTTGATCGCTGTAGGGCAAGAAGACAAACCACGTCCGGCACTTGAGTCATACCTAATGAACGATTGTATTACGGGCAGTGAGTTAGTGGTGATTCCTGATGCTGGTCATATTAGTTCGCTAGAGCAACCAGAGTTTGTGAACACAATGCTGAAGACGTTTTTAGATAAACATCTGCTGTAAGCTTTAGATATTGAATAGTATTGCTCGACAGAGATTTACGTTGGTTTAAACGTATCTCAATTTAAAAATGGATCGGCTTAGACATGACAGTTTAAGCCGATTTTTTTTGCCCGAGTTTTGGTTCGCTGCCATCGAGTAGGCGGCGGATATTCTGATGGTGACGTAGGACGATCAAACAACACAACATGGCCACAGGCAGTGTGTATTGAGGTTTGACTAACCAAGCGTAGAAAGGTGCGAGCAACACAGTAACCAGTGCAGCTAAAGAAGAATAACGAAACAAAAATGCCACAACTAACCAGGTCGCCATGATCATGCCCGTTAGATCGAATCCAATTGGGGCGATAGCTCCGAGTGCGGTTGCGACGCCTTTACCACCTTTAAAGTGGAAGAATATTGGATACATATGACCAAGGCAGGCTGCGATCGCCACAACACCTAAAATGATGGGATCGATCTTGAGGTAGTAGCCAAGCCAAACAGGAATGGTGCCTTTAAGCATGTCACAAAGCAGGACGGCCGCAGCGGCGCCTTTGCCACCCACGCGAAGCACATTGGTGGCTCCGGGGTTATTGGACCCCACAGTTCTTGGGTCAGGAAGTCTTAAGACTCGGCATATCAAGACCGCACTAGAGATTGAACCTAGTAAATAGGCAGCAATAATCATGATGAGTGCCAATGGGGTCATGTTTTTCCTTAAACAGTTATAAGCCTAACGATGGGAAAATAATGCTCAATCTAAGAGTAATTGATATCATATCTGGAATTACGCAAATAATACGTTTTTTTCCCCGGTATGGGTATCCGACCTCTAAAAGGACAAGTCATGGCACTGGATAAAGTTTTCATTGAACAGCTAGAAGTAATTACAACGATCGGTGTTTACGATTGGGAACAAGAGATTAAACAAAAACTTGTGCTTGATATTGAAATGGCTCATGACAATCGCCCAGCAGGTAAGAGTGATGATGTTGTCGATGCTTTGGATTACTCGACAGTCAGCACTGCCGTACTTGACCACATTGCGAATGGCCGATTCCTATTGGTTGAGCGTGTGGCAGAAGAAGTCGCTGAATTGATTATGACTCAGTTCTCAGTGCCTTGGATTAAAATTCGTCTAGCGAAGCCTGGCGCAGTACCACAAGCAAAAGCCGTGGGTGTGATCATCGAAAGAGGTCAAGCATGACAATAGCCTATGTTGGTGTTGGCACGAACATAGACCGCGACAAGCATGCAAGGGTGGCATGGACAGAGCTTCAATCATTAGGGACTAACCTTAAATGCTCTAAGATCTATCACTGTGAGCCTGTGGGGTTTAAAAGCCACTCGTTTTATAACTTTGTGGTTGAGATCGATACATCACTCTCATTGACTGAATTTTCACAGCACCTCCGTGAAATTGAGTTTAAATGGGGTCGCCCTCAAGATGCCCATAAGCTTCAAGATCGAAAGCTCGATCTTGATATTGTGCTGTTTGGAGAGGTGGTTTCTGAGAGCGAGCCAGAATTACCACGCAGTGATATCTATAAATATTCTTTTGTAACACAACCACTTTATGATCTCTGTCCTGCGAGAGTGATCCCGCAAGATGGAAGAACCGTCAGTGAAATATGGCAGAATATGCAGCAATTAGACACACTCTCTGTTGTAGATATGAAACTATAATTTGAAGGCAAGTAATGAGTTATTTTGAAGCGTTTATGTTGGCGTTGGTGCAAGGCTTTACTGAGTTTTTACCTATTTCCAGTTCTGCACACTTAATCCTTCCTTCTGCTGTTTTAGGTTGGGAAGATCAAGGCTTGGCTTTTGATGTGGCTGTCCATGTCGGTACTTTGGCAGCCGTGGTTATCTATTTCCGTAAAGAAGTGGTCTCTCTGTTGAGCGCATTCTTTGGTTCAGTGTTTAAAGGCGATCGCAGTAAAGAAGCGAAGTTAGCGTGGATGATCATTCTCGCGACGATTCCTGCGTGTATCTTTGGTTTGTTGATGAAAGATATTGTTGAGCTTTACTTGCGCAGTGCATGGGGGATAGCGACGACCACCATTATCTTTGGTCTGTTGCTATGGTGGGTGGATAAGAACTCAAGCCTGCGTGATGACGAATACCAAGCGGGTTGGAAAAAGGCGCTGTTTATTGGTCTTGCTCAAGCAATGGCGATCATCCCAGGTACGTCTCGCTCTGGCGCAACGATTACCGCAGCACTTTACCTTGGTTTCACACGTGAAGCGGCGGCTCGATTCTCTTTCTTGATGTCTATCCCAATCATCACTCTGGCTGGTGGTTATTTGGGCCTGAAGTTAGTGACCAGTGGTGATCCAATCCATGTTGGTACTTTGCTAACGGGAATCGTGGTTTCTTTCATTAGTGCTTATATCTGTATTCACTTCTTCTTGAAGCTTATCTCTCGTATGGGTATGACGCCGTTTGTTATTTACCGCTTGATTTTAGGTTTTGGTCTATTCGCTTTCTTGATGATGCAGTAGCGCTCGACTTACGAAGACACATGTATGGTCCTACAGATTGAAACGGAAAAACCCGCCTAATAGCGGGTTTTTTGATACGTGTTTATCAATCTTCTAATGCTTAATTATCAGCGAGTTCAGATAGGGCCCTTTCAATTGCGACCGCTCTGCGTTTTTCTTGTTCTTCTCGAATATATTTACCTTGAAAACCATCGGCAATAATCGATTTCACTTCGACTTGAAGCGCTGCTTGGTAAGCCACTTCAAAACGCGCTTTCTGAGGGTAAGGCTGATCTTCTAATCCTTTTCGGCCTGCGTGATCGGCCTGGCAGCAAAGCAGTATATCGTCGAGTCTATCTGGCTTACGCCAAACATCGAATTTGTTGAGAACCTTGAGGAAGGTGGTTGGCTTTAGCTCGCCTGCACGGTGGATATTGGAATGCTGTTCGCACACTAACAGTGCGAGGTCTCTGAATTCATTGGGCACTCTGACTCTTTCACACAGCTTCTTAATGATTTTTAAGCCTGTATGGCAATGCATTTTGTGGCTTGGCCACTCGCTTTCTGGCGTGACGCCTTTACCTAAATCATGTACTTGAGCGGCAAAGCGTACTGGCAATGACTGGCTTAAGAGTGCTGCTTGTTTAGCCACCATCAGAGTGTGAATGCCCGTGTCGATCTCAGGGTGCCATTTTTCAGGTTGAGGCACACCAAATAGAGCGTCAATTTCAGGCAACACAACAGCTAATGCGCCACACTCTTTCAGTATAGAAAGGAACACTTCAGGGTGCGGAGTACTAAGAGATTTATGCCACTCCTGCCAAACTCGTTCGGCAGTGAGGTGTGCCAGTTCACCTGATTGCACTATCTCACTCATCATCACCATGGTTTCAGATGCAACCGTAAAGTTGAGATGATGGAGTTTGGCGGCGAAGCGAGCCACACGCAGCACACGAAGAGGATCTTCAACAAAGGCATCCGAGACGTGCCTTAGAATACGATCAGAGAGATCTTTTTGGCCATGGTAAGGATCGTAAAGTTGGCCATTGTCATCTTGAGCGATGGCGTTGATCGTTAGATCTCGACGCATGAGATCTTCTTCCAAACTCACATCTGGTGCAAAGTAACATTCGAAACCTGTATAACCCGAACCGGATTTTTTCTCAGTGCGAGCCAGTGCGTGCTCTTCTTTGGTTTTTGGATGTAAGAATACAGGGAAATCTTTCCCGACAGCAGTAAAGCCAAGGCTTTCCATCTCTTGAGGGGTACTTCCTACCACGACCCAATCTCTATCATAACTATCAATATTGAGCAGCTTATCGCGTACCGCTCCACCGACTAGATAGCGCTGTAGCCCATTGTCTTTTGGTAGGCTATCGTATATTTGCAACTTATCACCTCGAAATGTTTTATCACTGCTGGACTTTACTGCGAGCAATGGTACTTTCCATTAATCGTAATTATAGGGCAGCACATGTATAAGGAATATTTTGGCTTCGTTGAGATGCCATTTTCGATTGTACCAAATTCTCGCTATTTGTTTTTGAGTCAGCGTCACCAAGAAGCGATGCAGAACCTACAAGCCGGTTTAGGCGAAGGTGGGGGCTTCGCGATGCTTACTGGTGAAGTGGGTACTGGAAAAACAACGGTCGCCAAAGCGATGTTGTCATCACTCGATAATCAGACTCAAGCTGGCCTTATACTCAACCCTACGTTTTCCAATTCAGATCTACTTGAAGCTATTTGCGATGAGTTTGAGGTCGAATACCCTGAACAAGCGTCGTTGAAACAGCTGAGTCAGGCAATTCATCACTTCCTGCTTGATAGCCATGCTGAAGGCATTCAAACCTTATTGGTGATAGATGAGGCCCAACACCTTGCAGCTGATGTGTTGGAGCAGCTACGCCTTCTGACCAATTTAGAAACCGATAGTCGTAAGCTATTAAAGGTGCTGTTGGTTGGCCAACCTGAATTACAGCAACACTTACAAACCACACAGCTACGTCAACTCGCGCAGCGGATTACAGGTCGCTATCACTTACTACCTCTTAATATCGAAGAAACGGGTAAGTACATCGCGTTTCGTTTGGAAACGGCTGGTGGTGAGCAGATGTTGTTTTCGAATCGTTCAATCAAGCTTATCTCCCAATATACCCATGGTATTCCGAGGCTCATTAACTTGGTGTGTGATAAAGCGCTGCAATTGGCTTTCCATGATGGTGATAAATCACCGAGTAATGAAACGGTTAACCGAGCTTGTCAGCAGGTCATGTCCTTTCAGGCCGATGTGTATCACGTCGAGAAAACTCGTGCTACTCATGTAGTTCCAAAATTAATCCAATACGCGGGGATTGCCACATTAAGTGTCGGCCTTGTAATCGCGACCTTTAACTTCGCCCCAACCTATATTAGTTCATGGATGCCTGCGGATACTTCCAGTGAAGTGAAAACGGAAGTAGCGGCGAATACTCAACGCTCATTTGTGGCTGAAGCACCGATATTGGATGATAAATCTATATCGGTTCAAGATCTCAAGGCTTCGAAGTTTGCACTACCACAAGATGTTCAGAATCACTTAAGGCAAGGGAATAATCAAACGCTTGCAATTAGGGACCTATACACGCTTTGGGGGTATGAATCTTCGCTTCGTGATTGGCTATGTTTGAGTGAACAACAAAGTGTATTTGTATGTGAGCAACATCAAGCCAATTTAGAATATTTGATTGAACTTGGAGTTCCCGTGGTTCTTAATCTGGAATTAGGTCAAGAACCTGTGTTTGCTGTACTTTATGGCGCGTCTGAGGAGTCTGTTGAGCTCCTAGTCAACGAAAAGCTATTGGTGATGCCTAAGCGCACCTTAAAGCAAATTTGGCAAGGTGATTATGTCGCGATTTGGAAACAGCCGCTAAGAGAGACCCTGAAAGAGGGCTATCAAGGTGAGGCGGTTGCTTTACTTGATCTATTGCTTTCAGAAGTCTTGGGTGAAGACGTATCGGGCAGTGATGTATTTGACTATGAATTGAAAATGAAAATCGAAGCGTTTCAAACTTGGCAGGGTATGTCTGTTGATGGCATCGCAGGTAAGCGCACCTTAGCAAGGTTGCAGAGATTAGCTCAACTCGACTCGCCTAAGTTGATGTCATTAGAAGGAGGCGAAAGCTAATGTCACGTATTATGCACGAGCTTAAACAGTCTTCTAATAATAAACCTAGTTTTAAAGGTTACCAAAACCATCACGTGCCTAGTTCTGCTAGAGGGATTAGCAACAAACGAGGTTCATCGTTAACAATGGGACTGATCCTTGTCTTGGTGCCTTCTTTATTGGTGGGCGGCGTTCTGGCTTACCAGTCGCATAATCAACAGCAGCAGCAAGGCTCGGCTAGCCCCGTAGCTCTGCCTGAATCAAAGCTTCAATCAGACCTTGAGCCTCACATTGCCAGTGTGGATGCAGTGTCAGTGGATGCAGACGATGAAGCATTATTCTCTGTTCGCTCGGCACCGGTAAGCCAGCTTTTGAAAGCACTACCGCGTCAAGAGATACATGCAAAGATGGGCACCGACATCGGTAATATCGCTAGTGACTCAAAAGCGATATTGGCAAATGTAGATACTAGTAATCAAGCAGCAACGAATTTAGAGCCATTATCTATTGAACCGTCAGTTCAACCTGGAACGAATAATGATAATGCCACGCTGCAATCGGACCGTGATTTACTGAAAGGGTTAGACCTCACCGAGTTGTCACCCGATTTAGCGTTGAAGCTTGAATCAATGATGGGAGAGCAGTCGGTTTCATCTGAACCGATGGATTCTAGACCTGTGGGGAATATGGATTCTCAGGTCATCGATTTAGAAACACATGGCAATAGATTGTCTGGTGTATTACCTAAGTTAGACTTACAAACTCACATGTACTCGAGTAGCGAAACTAAGCGTTGGGTAAAAGTGAATGGACATGAAGTTGCTCAAGGGGAATGGATCGAGCGGGGTATTCAGTTGCTTGAGATTAAACCACAATCGGTAATCATTGAATTCAATCAGCAGAAAATAGAAATCCCAGCTTTGTATGAGTGGAAAGGTTAGTACTATCGATATTACTTACTGTGATTGATGTTAGCGCTGTGACTTGAATGATAAATCCAGACAAATAAAAAGGAGCACCTCGGTGCTCCTTTTTGATATTCGATACTGAACCTACTAGCAAATGCGAGGCTTACGCCCAGCCGTTTGGTGACTTTCTACGACGAGGCATGATGTGTGGCAGAACAAGGCCAAGAAGTAGACCAATACCAGCAACACCACCACCGTACATGAAGTACTTCAATAGTAAGTCATCTTTTTGAGTATCTAGCTTAGCGCGTAGTTGACGGTTCTCAGTTTGAGAGCTCGTTAGCTGTTGGCTAATCTCACTGTAGTTCTGCTCTAGTTCAGCAATCTGTTTGTTGCGAGAGTCTAGAGAGCTTGCGAGACCTGCTTTTTCGCTGTCAGCACTTTGGCGAGCATTCGCCAGTTTGCCTTTTACTTCAGAGAGTTCTTTCTCTAGCTTAGGCATGCGCAGCGCCATACTTTCTTTTGTGCTTACGAACTTACTCTCAACCCAACCTTTACGTCCTCGGCTATCTTGAACCTGAGTGTAACCCGTGCTCTTGTTAGTTTGCAGGTAGGTGATTTTCTCGCCGGCATCAATACTACCTATGATACGGAAAGTATTGTTTGGGCCAGAGTGCATATAAGTAAATAGTTTGTCAGCAATATAACGGTCTTGAGCAAAGGCAGCTGGAGCCGCAAGCATTGCGAACAAAACTAAGCTAATCAGTTTTTTCACAGTAAATCCTTTAACGATTCAAATTGAGTAGGCGTATGAGTCAGCCTCAATGAGCAAATAATATTTAGTTTTTTTATATGGTGCAACAAAGAAGGGAGGCAAAGCCTCCCTTTCTGTGCGTTTGAGTCAATAATGACATGGTATTTACATATCTTTACTGAAGCTCACCGTTTTCTGACGCTAATATTGACTAGCGTCAGGGCTATTACATAGTAAACATAGCCTGAATTGCGTAGAAGAATACAACAGCAAGTAGAGCACCTGCAGGTAACGTCACAATCCAAGAAGCTACGATGTTACGTACAACGCCTAGGTTTAAAGCTGCGATACCACGAGCAAAGCCTACACCTAATACCGCACCAACCAATGTTTGCGTGGTTGAAATCGGAAGGCCAGTACCAGAAGCAAGTACAACCGTACACGCGGTCGCTAGTTGAGCTGCAAAGCCACGGCTAGGAGTTAGTTCTGTAATACCAGTACCAACGGTTGCCATTACTTTATGACCCATTGTTGCAAGACCAACAACGATACCAATACCACCTAGTGGAAGAATCCACCATGCGATAGTGCTCTTACCTGAGATTTCACCCATGTGCTCAACCGTTGAAACAACAGCAGACAGTGGACCAATCGCGTTCGCAACGTCGTTTGAACCGTGTGCGAATGCCATTGCACAAGCTGTGATAACCATTAGTACGCTGAAGATACCTTCTACGCCAGTAAAACCGTGGTCTTCTTCGCGGTTAGCAAACTTCTTCTGAATGTATAAGTAACCGCCAATCATGACGACAGCAGAAACACCTGCAGCCCATAACCATGCTTCAGTACCGGTTAGATGAAGGCCTACGTGCTTAAGACCTTTCTTGATCGTTACAAGTGCAATGACCATTGTAGTAATGAACATGTATACCGGTACAAAACGCTTCGCATTGAATAGCGGGTTTTCTGTATCGAATATCAGTCGCTGGGCACTGACAAATATGAGATAGGCGAAGATACCGGAAATCAATGGTGTGACAATCCAACTTCCCACAATGCCTTGGACACTGTTCCAATCTACAGCTTCAGTACCCACAGACACACAAGCAAAACCGATGATTGCACCGATGATTGAGTGAGTCGTTGATACTGGCCAGCCCATGTATGAAGCTAGAAGTAGCCATGTACCAGCAGCTAGTAGTGCAGACATCATACCGTACACAAGTACGTCAGGTTGATCTGCAAACAGAGATGTTTCGATAACACCTTTACGGATCGTGTCTGTTACTTCGCCGCCCGCAAGGTAAGCACCTGCGAATTCAAAGATCATTGCGATAATGATCGCTTGTTTAACGGTTAGAGCTTTAGAGCCTACTGAAGTGCCCATTGCGTTCGCAACGTCATTTGCACCAATACCAATAGCCATCAAGAAACCGAAAGCTGCTGCAACAATAATCAGGACAGTGCCGTAGTTAGCAAGGATATCCATCGTAATACCTAGTTGTTTGATAACAAGCGGAACAAATTTAGACGCAAAAAACCGCTCAGCGAGAGAAATACTCAGCGCATAAGTGGTTTGTTCAAAAAATGCTCTTCGTTATATAGTTAACGTATGATTTAAGATCGAGAAAGCATTACTTCAAGACGAGCGCCTACACGCTGTGCTTGATCTGCAATACCACCAACCCATTCAAGAATTTTGTATAAGAACATGATATCAACTGGATTCAGACCATCTTCAATCGCCATTAGTTGTTGGCGTAGTTCGATCTGCATCGCGTCCGTGTCATCTTCAATTACATCTAATTGATGAATCATTTCAGCAACGAGTGTTACTTCACGGCCTTTAAAGCCCGTTTCAAGTAATTCGTCTAGTTCATTGATTACGTTTTGTGCTTGGTTCGCTGCATCTAGACAACGTTTAACGTAAGCGATGAAGTTTTCTTGCATAGGAGCAGGAATGACAAGTTGACGACCATATACACGGCCAGCAATGTCTTTCGCTAGGTTTGCTAGTTTGTCTTGTTGAGTTAATAGCTCCAACATATCGGTGCGATCAACTGGCATAAACAAACCGCGAGGAAGTTTAAGGCGAATTTCACGTTTTAGTACGTCAGCTTCTTTCTCAAGGTGAGAAATTTGAGCTCGAATTTCTGATGCTTTCTCCCAGTCACCTTTTGAAGAAACTTCAAAGAAATTAACTAGGTGAGAACAACATTCGTTCACGCATACTACGTGACGCTGCAAAGGTTTAATTGGGGACTTTGCAAATAACCCCATAATTGTATTTACTGGCATGGTCATCCAACCTAATAAATAATAACCTTAAAACAACATACACCATATTCATGGTGAAATGTTAAGCGATGGCTACAAAGTCGCGCATGTTAACCTAATCAATGTCTCATTAAAACTGTTTTAGATCATCATAAGGGCGATATTTCTGACTTGCTGAGTTTTCAAATTGGCAATATCCTGTCCCTATCTTCACAGAAAGGTATAACTATGGAAACCGAGATAGAACTGAAGTTTTTTGTTTCTCCTGATTTTTCAGAGACTTTACGCAATAAAATTGCTGAAACTAAAGTACTTCAGCACAGTTGTCGTGAGCTAGGTAACATCTACTTTGACACCCCCGATAACTGGTTACGTAAGCACGATACTGGCTTGCGCATTCGACGCTTTGATGACGTATTTGTACAGACCGTAAAGACGGCTGGTCGTGTGGTTGCAGGCCTGCATCAAAGGCCTGAATACAATGCAGAACATGACAGCAATGAACCTAAGCTAGCCCTACATCCAGAGGACATCTGGCCAGCGGGCAAAGACATCGAAACGCTGGAAGCTGAGTTGACTCCTCTATTTTCTACCAACTTCACACGTGAGCAGTGGTTGATTGGTATGCCTGATGGCAGTCAAGTCGAGGTCGCATTCGATCAAGGTTTTGTTGAATCAGGCGAACTGCAAGAACCGATTTGTGAAGTCGAATTGGAACTTAAGTCCGGTCAAACAGATGCTCTGTTTACACTGTCTCGTCAATTCTGTGAACAAGGTGGCATGCGTTTAGGTAATCTAAGCAAAGCCGCTAAGGGTTACCGCCTTGCTCAAGGTTATCAAGGAGATGAAGTCACTCCTTTGACCTTAGTTGATACTGCTAAAAGTGATACTGTTGAATCGTGTTTCATTCAATCTTTAGAGCATGCTCTCGCTCATTGGCATTATCATGAGCAGATCTTCACCGAGCGCCAATCCATTGAAGCGTTACATGAGATCAGTCACTCGCTGAGTTTTATTCGTCAAACCTTCACCATCTATGGTGGCATTGTCCCAAGACGCGCGAGTGCCATTTTACGCCAAGAGCTTAAGTGGCTTGAGCAAGAACTCGACTGGCTAAAAAGCTATGACCACTTCGAAGATTTGCTCGAAGATAAAGGCCACGTACTGCGTAAATTGGATGCGCGTAAGTTTTTGGTCGCTGAACTTAAAGAGATGCAAGAGCAACTTCCCGATCGCGAAGAACTGCTTACCTTGTTGAGCTCTGCTCGTTACACTGGTTTGTTGCTAGATCTGAGTCGCTGGATCTTGTCTCGTGGCTGGCAACCATTCTTAGACGAAAAAGCACGTGAACAAATGGCACGTGGTATCGAATGGTTTTCGGTTAAGCAACTCGATCGCACATGGGCCGACTTGATGGAAGCTTTCCCGCCAGAGCGAGTGATGACTAGCCAAGCGTATATTGAACAGCAATATCGTTTGATGAGAAACCTATATTCTGGTGTTGGTTTCGCGAGTTTGTATGATGACGATGAACGAAACAGTTTCCGCTTGCCATGGGCCGATATGGTGCAAGGTATTGACGATTTGCTGGCACTTAAAACATTAGAGCCTTTGACTGAGAAGTTAGAAGGCGATGAGAAGGTTCAGCTAGAGCGTTGGTTAGCTCGTCAAGAGGTGTCTATTCTGCATGCGATGGAACAGACACGCCAAATAAGTGTAGAAGTTGAGCCGTATTGGCAAGACTGAGTTTCATAACAACATGAAATTGAAAATAGGGCTTCGGCTCTATTTTTTTGTTTGTTGTTCCAGCTTTTCTAGTCGTTCGAGAATTTTCTGTTGTTGCTCAATGATCTTCTCAAGGTGCTTCTCTTTGTTTTCAGCTCGTTGATTGTCATGGCGAGTTGGAGAGGTGATCAAAGAAGTAATCAACCCTGAAATCATACCAAAAACACCCACACCACAAATGATCACCAGAGAAGCGACTAACTTGCCTGAGCTCGTCACTGGATAATAATCGCCGTACCCCACGGTACTAATCGTTACGAAAGCCCACCATAAAGCATCTTGGCCAGTGGTAATGTTGGCATTGGGATCCTTGTGCTCTAGCAGCAGTATTGTTCCTGCACCTATGGTCAGGAGAATAACCAATAGCAAAATAATTGAGGCGAGTGTCGTTTCTTTTCGATTGCTAAACAGCTCCCTGAAAACACGTTTTCCTGACCGAAGAACGAGAATCACGCGCAAGATCTGAAAAATGCGAGCGAATCGAAGTGGCTCGACCATAGGGATGCTTGCCAAGAAATCGATCCAGTGTACTTTTAGATATTCTTTCTTATTTTGTGATCTGAATAGATCAATAGTGAGCTGAAAAAGAAAAACGCTACAGATTATAAAGTCCAGGCCGATAAGAACTTGTTTCGATTCTTTATCAATCGGTGCAAACAATAAGCCTGAGATCACAAATAACGCTAAGAAAGAGAGAATCAGTGATAATAAGCTCATCGGCTTAGTGGTGTCTTTGATACTATTTAACATTCATACGAGGCTCAAAATAAATCGCGAACTTTGACTGACATAGCCATCTCGCGGATATAGAAGCCATCAATATATAAGAGTTAATGGAGAACTGACAATGACTAAACTGTCATTCAAGCCGTGGGAAAGGATTATCTCGGACATCCGTCTCGTTCCAAAAATGATCATGCTGATGGTTTTCAGCACTATCTTGATTATTTCGAAGCAGCTATGGGACGCAAGTGCGTTTTACGATTCATTACTTGCAGTCACTAACAATGCACAAGTTGCACAGCAGCATTACGAGACTTACCTAGTTCAAGTGGCTTGGCAAACAGCCTTGATGATCATTGTGTTTGTGGTTCTTCTATTGGCGGCAGCGCGCGTTATGCTTCGCCAAACTCAATACCTCAATGACGCCATTAAAACGATGGCCGATAAGAACCTATCAGTGCCAATTCATATGGATTGTAAAGATGAATACGGTGATGTGGCACGAGAACTCGAAAAAACTCGAGTCCAGTTGAGTGACATGATCAAAACTCAGGTGGCCTCTTCTGATGAGTTGTTTGCCCTGACGGAAGTGATGACCATCAGCATGTCCGAAACCAAAGATTCAGCTCAGGAAGAATTTAACGAAATCGACCAACTAGCGACAGCAATGAGCGAGATGACGTCTACTGTGCAAACCGTGGCTGAGCACGCGCAAAGTGCTTCTTCTCTTACTGAGCAAGCATCAGGTCAAGCACTAACAGGTCAGAAGTTCGTTCAAGGTTCTGTTTCTAAGATGAGTGAGCTTTCTTCGGACATCGCAGCCTCTGCAGCAGCGGTAAACCAAGTAGAAGAGCGCGTAGACTCGATTGGCAGTGTGGTTGGTACTATCCAAGGCATTTCAGAGCAAACCAACCTATTGGCTTTGAACGCAGCGATTGAAGCCGCGCGTGCAGGTGAAGCGGGGCGTGGTTTTGCGGTTGTTGCCGATGAGGTTCGTAACCTTGCGCAACGTACTCAGCAAGCGACAGTAGAAATTCAAGATATGATCAGCCATCTACAAAGCAGTGCTAACTCGGCTGTAGAGCTGATGGAAAAGAGTGTTGTTGAAGCGGCTGAAGGCGTAGACCTAGTGACTAACGCTGGTTCTGAGCTTGATGGCATCGTAAGTCAGGTAAACCAGATTAATGATATGAACTTCCAGATCGCGACTGCTGCGGGCCAACAAACTAGTGTGGCGGAAGAGATGAGTGTCAACTTGACCAATGTTCGTGAGCTTGTTGAAGCCTCCGTAGTGGTGGTGGGTGAGCTTCTCGAGACTTCTGAGATCATGGAAAGCAACGCACAAGAGCTAGACGGTAAGATTAAGCAGTTTAAGGTTTAATCCCCAGCTTTCGGTCTGAGCTCTAGTTCGCAAGATCTAAAGGTCTATTCCTAGAGGTTTGGCCCTGGAGATTTGTTATTAGAGAAAAGACTCAACTTGATAAGTTCACTGATAAAACGCCCACATTGCTAATGCGGGCGTTTTTTATTGGCAGAACTTTGGTATAACTAATCATTAGTTTTTAGAACTCGTTATTGAAGAACCGAACCGACAAACCAATTGTTCGGTGCGCAGCTTACACAAGGAAGAAACATGCCATTGCCTTCTCTACTCGTCACTCATTCCCAGTCTGCTTTTGAGCAATTATTAGAGCATCAAAGTGACGCCATTAACACTTGGCCTGAGTCATTGATTGCCGAGCTCAAGCGTGTATTAGGCTTGAGCTGTTTTGTTGGTGATTGTTTACAGCGTGACTCGATTTTATCCAGCACCTTGCCAGAGATGCTGAGATGTGAAGAGCGCGCGGAAGGGTATCGTAAGCGTTTGGCCGAGTTACTTTCTGGTTGTGCTGATGAAATGAGCGGCCAACGTGTACTGCGTCAATTCCGTAATCGAGAGATGATCTACATTGCTTGGCGTGACTTTATGGGCTCATGGGATCTAGAACAGAGCTTAAATCATTTGTCGATGCTAGCAGAGGCGATGATCTTCGAGACCTATCAATGGCAGTACGATATTTGTTGTAAAGAGTGGGGCACACCTTGTAACGAGCAAGGTGAAGCGCAGCCTATGTTGATCATAGGTATGGGCAAGTTAGGTGGCGGTGAGCTGAATTTCTCTTCCGATATCGATCTAATTTTTACTTACCCTGAGAATGGTGAAACCCAAGGAGCAAGAAGAAGTATCGCCAACGCGCAGTTCTTCACGCGTTTGGGGCAACGTATTATCAAGGCGCTTGATCAGCAAACCTTTGACGGATTCTGTTATCGAGTCGACATGCGCTTGCGTCCATTCGGGGAGAGCGGCCCTTTGGTCATGAGCTATGCTGCTCTTGAAGACTATTACCAAGAACAAGGCCGTGACTGGGAACGCTACGCAATGGTTAAGGCGCGTGTAATGGGCAGTGAAATGTACCCTGAATACCAAGAGCTCCGCCAGATGCTGCGTCCGTTTGTTTTTCGTCGTTATATTGATTTCAGTGCCATTCAATCTTTGCGTCGAATGAAGTCGATGATCAGTAGCGAAGTGCGACGTCGTGGCTTATCAAACAACATTAAGCTTGGCTCTGGTGGTATTCGTGAAGTCGAGTTTATTGCTCAAGTCTTTCAACTGATTCGTGGTGGACGTGAACCGAGCCTTCGTGGTCGAGGTTTGTTGGAGACGCTAAGTGCGATTGAATCTCTTCATTTATTAGAAGCAGAAGAAGTCGGTCACTTACGTGAGGCATACCTGTTTTTACGCCGCCTTGAGAACCTATTACAAGCGATGGCAGACAAGCAAACTCAAACCTTACCTGATGGCGATTTCGAACAGTTGCAACTTGCTGTCGCCATGCAGTTTGCAGATTGGGATGGTTTGATTGATGCGACACGTGCTCATATGGCGAATGTTCACACCGTATTCGAAGACCTAATTGGGGTTGATGAAGATGATGCTAACCCAATCGCGAGTCACTTTAGTGAGTTGTGGGATATGGCTCATAAGCAAGATGTGATTGAGCAGGTTCTAGAGCATGACATCGCGATTGCTAACCCGCAGCAAGCGGCGAAAACCATTATCCAATTCAAAGCTGATTTGGCTAAGAAAACCCTTGGCCCTCGTGGACGTGAAGTACTCAATCGATTAATGCCCAAAGTGTTTCAAGCGCTCTATACCGCCAAGGATGCTGAATTTGGTTTGTCTCGAGTGCTGCATCTGTTGCAAAAAATCGTTACACGCACCACGTATCTTGAGCTATTGGATGAGCACCCCGCTGCCCTCACTCAACTCGTTCGCTTATGTACAGCGAGCCCGATGATCTCGGAGCAGTTGGGTCGTTACCCAATTCTGTTAGATGAACTTATTGATCCGCAGCAACTCTATAACCCCGTGCCTTTAGAGTCTTACAAGACCGAGTTACGTGATTATCTAGCCCGTATTCCTGAAGATGACATGGAACAACAGATGGAGGGGCTGCGTCAGTTTAAGCAGACTTGTATCTTGAGAATTGCAGCCGCTGATATTGCGGGCGTTTTGCCTGTTATGAAGGTAAGCGACCATCTAACCTATTTAGCAGAAGCGATTGTTGAGGCCGGCATTAATCAAGCTTGGTTACAAGTGACAGCCAAGTTTGGGGAGCCTACCCACGTTAAAGATCGTGAAGGCCGTGGCTTCGCCGTGGTTGGTTACGGCAAAGTCGGCGGTTGGGAGCTTGGTTATAACTCCGATCTTGATATTGTGTTCATGCACGATTGCCCGGTACACATCTATACTGATGGTAAAAAAGAGATCGACGGACGCCAATTTTATCTGAGATTGGCGCAGCGCATTATTCATATTTTCTCGACCAGAACTGCTTCTGGTATTTTGTACGAGGTCGACACTCGCTTACGTCCTTCAGGTGTCTCTGGTTTATTGGTGAGTCCAACCGATGCTTTTGACGAGTATCAGCACAATGACGCGTGGACTTGGGAACACCAAGCTTTGACTCGTGCTCGTATGATTTATGGCGATGACTTATTGGCTTCGGCATTTAACAAGACTCGCCATGAGATTTTGTGTTTGACTCGAGATGAAGCTGTACTTAAAAAATCCGTTGTCGATATGCGTGAAAAAATGCGCGGGCACCTCGGTGGAAAAAAAGCCGATCGATTCATGCTGAAACAAGATACGGGTGGTATCACCGATATTGAGTTTTTGGCGCAATATTTAGTACTTCGATACAGTAATGAAAAACCTAAGTTGACTCGTTGGTGTGACAATGTACGAATCTTTGAAAGTCTGTTGTCACAAGGGATTATGGACGAACAGCAAGGCATGGCATTAACTAATGCCTATACAACATTAAGAGATGAAATCCATCACCGCAATCTACTCAACCTTGATGCGGACGTGGCGATTGATAAATTTAAAATGGAAAGGGAACATGTTGTTCAGGCATGGAAGCAATGGATGGAAGCGTAACGGAACTATTTCTTAACGGTTACGTCATTATCATTTAGTGATCGCTTATCGACTTCTTAGCTACTAGAGTATCTATCGAGTTAGGCTTTCACTCATTTTTCTATGGTTTAGCCACTGTAATCAGTGTGCTAGACTCTAGCCAGATTCGATTTTTGGAGATCCACAATGAAACCAATTCTACCTGACTACAGCCAATCAGGCGTTCTTGTTGTCGGTGATGTAATGCTTGACCGTTACTGGTATGGCCCTACTGGCCGTATTTCACCAGAAGCACCTGTGCCCGTTGTTAAAGTAGAAAATAACGAAGAGCGCCCTGGTGGTGCTGCCAACGTAGCAATGAATATTGCCTCTCTTGGTGGTCATGCTCATATCGTTGGTTTGACTGGAAAAGATGAGCCAGCTGAGGTGTTGAAAAATACTTTGGGTGCATTAAAGGTTAAGTGTGATTTTGTTGAGTTGGACGATTACCCGACCATCACAAAATTGCGTGTCATGAGCCGTGGACAGCAGTTGATCCGTCTTGATTTTGAAGACAAATTTGAGAACACGGATCCTGAACTTGTTTTATCTCGCATGGAGCAAGCTCTTCCTAATGTACGCTCGGTAATCTTATCTGATTATGCGAAAGGTGCTTTGGAGCATGTGCAGAGCTTTATTCAAAAAGCGCGCGCAGCGAACGTTCCGGTGTTTATTGATCCTAAAGGTGCAGATTTTGAACGCTACCGTGGGGCGACATTACTTACGCCAAACATGGCGGAGTTTGAGCTGGTTGCCGGTAAGGTTAAGTCTGAAGATGAAATGATCGAAAAAGGGCTCGCGTTAATCGAAGAGTTTGATTTTGAAGCCTTGCTAGTGACTCGCAGTGAGCATGGCATGACATTGCTCCGCAAAGGCGTAGAACCATTCCACTTACCGACCCAAGCGAAAGAAGTGTATGACGTTACTGGTGCTGGTGATACGGTTATTTCAGTATTAGCAGCTTCAGTTGCTGCAGGTAAGCCACTTGATGAGGCGTGTGCATTAGCAAATGCTGCAGCTGGCGTGGTAGTCGGCAAGCTAGGTACATCGACGTTGTCTACGATTGAGTTAGCGGAAGCGATTCATGGTAGCCAAGATACTGACTACGGTGTGATCTCTGAAGCTGCCCTAGTTGAAGCGGTGAAACGTGCTCGTGCGAAAGGCGAGAAAGTCGTTATGACTAATGGCTGCTTTGATATCCTGCATGCGGGACATGTCTCTTACATGAACCATGCTGCTGAGTTAGGTGATCGTTTGATCGTTGCTGTGAATACGGATGAATCAGTGAAACGCTTAAAAGGTCCAGGTCGTCCTGTGAACCCAACTGATCGTCGTATGGCGGTACTGGCTGGTTTAGGTGCGGTTGATTGGGTTGTTCCGTTTTCTGAAGATACACCGCAACGTTTGATCTCTGAAGTTCTTCCAAGCATTCTTGTGAAAGGTGGTGATTACAAACCTGAAGAGATTGCTGGTGGTGCAGAAGTGATTGCGGCTGGCGGTGAAGTTAAAGTACTTAACTTTGAAGATGGTTGCTCTACGACTGAAATCATTAAAGCGATTAAAGGTGGTCGAGGCTAACTCTTAGTCTTCTAACTTTCTTGTCTCAAGGCTTAACCTTTGGGTTAGGCTGAGAATTAGCTTTCAATAGATAATAAAAATGCCGCTCATTGAGCGGCATTTTTGTAACGGTAATCTAGTCACTTTATTAAATACTCTGGTTAGAGTATTTAACTAGGATTTAAGCATTACTTACTTGCGACTTTTAGACCTGCGTTTACATCAACAATGTCTTGTTCGCTTAGCGTACCAACAGCTTGACGAAGCTGAAGTACACTTAGGATGTAGTTGTAACGAGCATCTGAAAGGTTCTTGTTGGCATCGTATAGACGACGAGTTGAATCTAGTACGTCAACGATAGTACGAGTACCTACATCAAAACCTGCTTCTGTAGCTTCTAGAGCCGACTGAGCAGAAACAACAGACTGTTCGTAAGCGCGTAGCGCACCAATTGAAGCACTGATGTTGTTGTTGAAGGCACGAACGTCTTTCACAACGCTACGGTAAGTCGCTTCAAGATCTTCACTTGCTGCAACGTAGTTGTATTCAGCCTGTTTAGTCAAAGAAGTTGTACTACCACCTGTGTATAGAGGCACAACTAAATTTAAGCCGACGTTTAGGTTATCTTGGTCGTAATCACTAGGGCTGCTTGATTGATCGGCAAGAGAGTAGCTACCGTCCAACGTTAGGCTAGGTAGATGACCTGAGCTTGCTAGCGTGATGTTATCTTTAGCGATGTCTTGATCAATACGTGATGCCAATAGCTTCAGGTTTTTCTCTTGAGCTTGCTCAACCAGTGCAACAGCAGATTCAGAAGACTTGCTTGCTGAGAAGCGGTCTGTATCTAAGATGTTTAGGTTAGAGTGCTCTTGACCTGTGATTTCACGTAGACCTTCGTAGTTATTAATCAGAGTGTTCTCTGCTAAAACTTCGTCTGCCAATACGCCATCGTACTGAGCTTGCGCATCATGCACATCGGTGATTGCTGAAAGGCCAACTTCAAAGCGCTGCTTAGTTTGTTCCAGTTGACGAGCAACTGCGGCTTTTTCAGCACGAACAAACTCTAGGCTATCTTGAGCACGAAGTACTTCGAAGTAAGCGGTAGCAACACGAAGGATCAGGTCTTGTTGCTCTGCTGCATAAGCAGAATCAGCTTGGCGAGCTGTTTTCTCTGCTGTATCTAGCGTGATCCAAGAAGAGCGTTTGTACAGCTCTTGAGAAAAGTAAATTCCAGCTCCCCATTGATTGCTGTCATTATTTACATCACTTCGCTCACCACGGTTGATGTCGTAGTTAGCTCTCAAGTCAATTTGTGGTAGCAAGTCACTACGGTTTGACGTTACTGCTTCAAAAGCGGCATCGCGCTTCGCTGCTGAACGAAGAAGTTGAGGATCGTTCTGTTTTGCTTGGTCGTAAACCTCAGCTAGCGTATCAGCGAAAGCTGACGAACTCAGGCTGCCAATTGCTGCACTGATAAATAGTGGAAGCAGTTTTTTCATTTTCCTATTCCTGCCTTTAATGGAATTTTCTTTAAAAGAGTTTAACCCAGTTTGGTGGTAATTTACTCGAAACTTTGCACTTTTTTACAGTTAACTGTCCACTTGTGCAATATTTATTTTTTAAAACTTAACTTTAATTATAAGTTTTATACTAAAAGTTGAACCTTATCCTTGGTAGTTAACTCGGACAATGAGTAAACTATAAGATCACTTAGTGAGGTATCAAATGCAACAGTATGACAATCAACGACATGAGTTTACTCCGCAAGATGTGGAAATAGTCTCAAAAGAGACGCTGTTTCGTGGTTTTTTCAAAATGGTTAAGTACACATTTAAACATAGACTGTTTGAGGGCGGCTGGAGCCAACCAATCGAGCGTGAGATGTTTGAGCGTGGACATGCTGCCGCTTTGCTACCTTATGATCCTGTGCGTGATGAAGTGGTGATCGTCGAACAGATCCGTGTCGGTGCTCTAGAGCATGAGAACCCGTGGCAATACGAAATTGTTGCGGGGATTATTGATACCGATGAATCACCACAAGATGTTGCTCGTCGTGAGGCGATGGAAGAAGCGGGGGTCGACGTCGGATCTGTATTGCCTATTACTTCGTATTATCCTTCATCCGGCGGTTGCTCAGAAAAGCTCGACGTCTTTGTTGGTTGTGTTGACGCCACGACAGCAAAAGGGGTTCACGGATTGGATTACGAAGGTGAAGATATTCGCGTGCAAGTGATGAGTCGCGAAGCCGCTTATCAGTTAGTAAAAGACGGTGTGTTTGAAAATGGCGCCACGATCATTGCGCTGCAGTGGCTACAATTGAACTACCAAGAATTACAGTCAGAGTGGATAGATTAACGTCATGCCAAATATAGCAGTCAAAAAACCGTATCATGTCGATTTGGCTGAATTGATGCGAGTTTACGAGACTAACTATGCCAAACTTAATGCTCTGTTACCGGTTGAGCATGAGGTTGGTGACGTTCGCTGTTACCAAGCCGTTAATATGGTGTATCAATTGACAGTGAATGAGGTCACAAAATACACCACATTAATAGATATATGTCAGAGTGACGCGATGCCAGTGTTTCCTTTGCCAAAAATGTCTGTCAGGCTATATCACGACGCTCGAGTTGCAGAAGTGTGCGCTAGCGGGGATTTTTCGCGAGTCAAAGCAAAATATGACTATCCCAACACAAAACTTCTGCAAAAGGATGAGAAATTTCAATTGAACAAATTTCTTGGGGAATGGTTAACGTTTTGTTTAAAAACAGGTATCAGCCGAACCCCAGTTTCTTTTTAATTGAGCCTATTTAAAAACACTTTTAAAGTCTAAACAGTAACGTATCTGGATTTGTTATTTTGGAATTATCACACACTTCAAAATTTGATGAGAGCAGTATTAAGCTTGTACAGCTAACGGACACGCATTTATTTGCGCCGAGCAATGGCAGCTTATTAAGCATCAACACTCAAGATAGCTTTCGTGCTGTAGTCGATGCCATTGTTAGTCAGGGCTTTGACTATCAAGCGATTTTAGCAACCGGTGATATTTCTCAAGATCACAGTGCTGAGTCGTACCAAAAATTTGAGTCAGGAATTCAACCTTTGGATAAACCGTGTTACTGGTTGCCAGGGAATCATGACTTCAAACCGAATATGGGCAGTGTTTTACCATCACCACAAATACAGTGCGTTGAGCATGTTTTGCTAGGTAATAATTGGCAGATGGTGATGCTGGACTCGCAAGTGGTTGGTGTGCCTCACGGACGTCTCAGTGATCAACAGCTTGATCTACTAGAACAAAAGCTAACCGAATTTCCCGAACGTAATACCTTGGTTCTGCTGCACCACCATCCACTATTGGTTGGCAGTGCATGGCTGGATCAACATAATCTGAAAGATGCTGATCAATTTTGGGAAGTGGTTCAACAGCACACCAATGTGAAAGCGGTACTGTGTGGTCACGTTCATCAAGACATGAATCGAGATCATCATGGTGTACAAGTCATGGCAACACCGTCGACTTGTGTGCAATTCAAGCCTAACTCAGATGACTTTGCGGTTGATACTTTGTCACCTGGTTGGAGAGAGATTGAATTGCATCAAGATGGATCAGTAAGTACGCAAGTACGCCGTTTACCTCATGGACAATTCTTACCTGATTTTGAAGCGGCAGGTTATTGATGTTTGATTCTGAACAGCAAGCCGCTAAGCCGCCACTGCTTCTCTATATTCACGGCTTTAACAGTTCATCACGTTCCCACAAAGCAACGGTGATGACTGACTATTGCGCGGAGCATCGTCCTGATATCAAGGTGATGACACCTCAACTGCCGAGTTTTCCTCAGCAAGCGGCCATTTATTTGCAGCAACTGGTGGAGCAATATAAAGAGCAATATCAGATAGCGTTGGTAGGTAGCTCGTTGGGTGGCTATCTTTCAACATGGCTGAATAGTCACTATGGCTTTAAAGCTGTGGTTGTGAACCCAGCCGTTAAGCCGTATGAGCTTCTTGCTGACTATTTAGGTGAACAAGTAAATCCATACACAGAAGAGCGATATGTTCTGGAAACAAAACATATCAATGAACTGAAGGCGTTAGAGGTTCCGGCTATCGCTCAGCCGAGTGACTTCTGGTTACTTCAGCAAACGGAAGACGAAGTTCTGGATTACCGACAAGCGGTAGAGAAGTACCAAGGTGCAGTACAGACAGTAGAAGAGGGCGGGGATCATAGCTTTGTTAATTTTGAACGCTACCCCCAACAAATCATCACCTTTCTAAATCTTTAATCTGTTTCAGCAATCAAGTAATTTTCTCTTGTTTGACTGTTATTTCATCTATCAGTGGTGAAATATCATAGTTTGATGCCTTAGTTTTTGAACTAGCTTGACATCATTACTCAGCTTCCAGACTATATTCCCCAATACTTCGCTCGTTCGCTCTACTATGACGGTTCATAGTAATGATTTCGCTTTAGTCAAACTAGAGCCAGCGAACTGACGCAAACTTTTTGAGTAAACTCCGTATTATGACTGAACAATATAATGCAAAAGACCTCGAGGTACTTGAAGGTCTCGACCCCGTGCGACACCGCCCGGGAATGTATACCGAGACAGAAAGACCAAACCACCTTGCCCAAGAAGTCATTGATAACTCGGTTGATGAAGCACTAGCGGGACACGCTAAGAAGATTAAAGTCGTGTTGCATGCTGACCAATCGTTAGAAGTGACGGATGATGGCCGTGGTATGCCGGTTGATATCCACCCTGAAAAAGGCATCTCAGGTGTTGAGCTGATTTTAACTAAGCTCCACTCTGGCGGTAAGTTCTCGAACAATAACTACAAGTTTTCAGGTGGTTTGCACGGGGTAGGTATCTCGGTGGTGAACGCGTTGTCAAAACGTGTTGAAGTGACGGTTCGCCGTGACGGTCAGGTACATGAAATTGCCCTTGAAGGTGGTCATGCCGTAACGGATCTTACTGTTACAGGTACTTGTGGTCATCGCAATACCGGTACGACGGTACATTTTTGGCCAGATCCAAAATATTTCGATAGCTCTAAGTTCTCTGTTTTACGTCTTATCAATAACTTGCGCGCTAAAGCTGTACTTTGCCCTGGTTTAGAAATCACCTTTGTCGACAAGGTTGGCGGTGAAGAACATAAATGGTTCTATGAAGATGGTCTAAAAGACTACCTTGCAGAAGGTGTGAAAGGTTACACCTTACTGCCTGAGGAACCTTATGTCGGCGAATTCGTTGCTGAAACAGAAATGGCGAACTGGGCGATTATTTGGCAGCCAGAAGGCGGTGATATGATCACCGAGAGTTACGTGAACTTAGTACCAACTAAGCAAGGTGGTACACACGTAAACGGCCTTCGACAAGGTCTGCTTGATGCAATGCGTGAGTTCTGTGAATTTCGTAACCTTCTACCGCGTGGCGTTAAGTTAACGGGTGACGATATTTTCGATCGTTGTTCGTACGTATTATCGGTGAAGATGCAAGATCCGCAATTTGCTGGTCAAACAAAAGAACGTCTTTCTTCTCGTCAAACCGCAGCGTTTGTGTCTGGGGTGGTAAAAGATGCCTTTAGCTTGTGGTTGAACGAAAAACCACAACTGGCAGAACAGTTAGCTGAAGCTTGTATTGCGAATGCTCACCGTCGCATGCGCGCAAGCAAAAAGGTTGTGCGTAAGAAGATTGCTTCAGGCCCAGCACTGCCGGGTAAGCTAACCGATTGTTCGGTTCAAGATTTAAGTCGTACCGAAATCTTCTTCGTGGAAGGGGACTCGGCGGGTGGTTCTGCTAAACAAGCACGTGATCGTGAGTTCCAAGCGGTTATGCCACTTCGCGGTAAGATCCTAAATACATGGGAAGTGTCAGCGGACCAAGTATTGGCTTCACAAGAAGTACATGATATTTCGGTTGCTTTGGGTATCGATCCTGATAACGATGACTTGTCAGGCCTGCGTTACGGTAAGATCTGTATCCTTGCCGATGCGGACTCGGATGGTCTTCATATCGCGACACTGCTATGTGCACTATTTACTCGCCATTTCCATGCATTGGTTGAAGCGGGTCATATCTATGTGGCAATGCCCCCTCTGTATCGTATCGATTGCGGTAAAGAAGTGTTCTACGCACTTGATGATGCAGAGAAAGATGGTGTGCTTGAGCGACTGTCGCAGAAGAAAGCTAAGATCAACGTGCAACGATTCAAAGGTCTGGGTGAAATGAACCCACTTCAGTTACGTGAAACCACCATGGATCCGAACACTCGTCGTCTTGTTCAATTAACGATTGATGACAACGAAGCGACCAACGAGATGATGGACATGCTGCTTGGTAAAAAACGTGCAGATGATCGCCGTACATGGCTACAGACTAACGGTGATATGGCCGAGGTATAATGGATGTCTAACGAAATTACATATGATGGCGTTGAACAGCTGCCAATGCGCAAGTTCACCGAAGATGCCTACTTAAATTACTCAATGTACGTGATCATGGATCGTGCATTACCGTATATCGGTGATGGCTTGAAGCCAGTACAGCGTCGTATTATCTACGCGATGTCTGAGCTGGGCTTATCAGCTGCATCGAAATACAAAAAATCAGCACGTACCGTTGGTGACGTATTAGGTAAGTATCACCCACACGGTGACTCTGCTTGTTACGAAGCGATGGTATTGATGGCGCAGCCTTTCTCTTACCGCTACCCATTGGTAGACGGTCAAGGTAACTGGGGTGCTCCGGACGACCCGAAATCGTTCGCTGCGATGCGTTATACCGAAGCGAAATTATCTAAGTTTGCTGAGGTTCTTCTAGGTGAACTAGGTCAAGGCACCGTTGATTGGCAACCAAACTTTGATGGCACCATGAAAGAGCCTCAGATGTTGCCAGCACGTCTACCTCATATCTTACTTAACGGTATTACTGGTATCGCGGTAGGTATGGCGACGGACATCCCGCCTCACAATGTCCGTGAAGTGGCGAACGCAGCGATTCACTTGATTGATACGCCGAAAGCTGAACTTCCAGATGTGATGGGTTTCATTCAAGGCCCTGATTACCCGACAGAGGCTGAGATTATTTCGCCGAAGTCGGACATCGAAAAGATCTACCGTACAGGCCGTGGCAGCATCAAGATGCGCGCGGTTTGGCACAAGGAAGGCTCTGATATTGTTATCACTGCTTTACCTCATCAAGTGTCAGGTGCGAAGTTACTTGAGCAAATTGCTAACCAGATGCGCGCTAAGAAGCTGCCAATGGTTGACGACTTGCGTGACGAATCGGATCACGAGAACCCAACTCGCATCGTTGTCGTTCCTCGTTCAAACCGTATCGACTGTGACCAATTGATGAGTCACCTATTCGCTTCGACGGATCTAGAGAAAAACTTCCGGGTTAACTTGAACATGATTGGTTTAGACAATCGTCCTCAAGTTAAAGGCCTAGTTCAAATTCTGAAAGAGTGGATTGAGTTCCGTCGCACGACCGTTCGCCGTCGTTTGCAGTACCGTTTAGATAAAGTACTAGCACGTTTGCATATTTTAGAAGGTTTGCTTGCTGCTTATCTTAATATCGATGAAGTGATTGAAATCATTCGTACAGAAGACGAACCATGTCCTGTATTGATGAGCCGTTTCAACATTTCTGAAATTCAAGCCAATGCGATTCTTGATATTAAACTTCGTAACTTAGCTAAGTTAGAAGAGTTTAAAATCCGAGCGGAACAAGAAGAGCTTGAAGCTGAACGCGAAAAGCTTGAAAAGCTACTCGGTTCAGAGCGTCGCTTGAATACGTTGATCAAGAAAGAAATCCAAGCAGATGCAGATAAATACGGCGATGATCGTCGCTCACCTCTGATTGAGCGTGCTGAAGCGAAAGCGCTAACAGAACGCGACTTAGTACCAAGCGAACCAATCACGGTTGTGTTGTCTGAGAAAGGTTGGATTCGTCATGCTAAAGGGCATGAAGTTGATGCTGAAGGCTTGAACTACAAATCTGGTGATAAGTTCTTAGCGAGTGCTAAGGGTAAGAGTAACCAACAAGCGGTGTTCCTTGGCAGTGATGGCCGAAGCTACTCCCTTGAATCTCATTCATTACCGTCGGCACGTAGCCAAGGTGAGCCAATTACAGGCCGCCTGAACGTCAGTCCGGGTTCTTCGATTCGCCAAGTGGTGATGGGAGAGAATGAACAGCTATGGTTAGTCGGTTCTGATGCTGGTTATGGCTTTGTTTGTAAGGGTAGCGATCTGCTGTCTAAGAACAAGAGCGGTAAAGCGTTAGTTAACTTGCCACAAGCTTCTGAAGTGATGTTGCCAAGCCCTATTGCAGACTTGGACAGTAACCAGATTCTGGCGATTACTAACCAAGGCCGTATGTTGTTGTTCCCTATTAAAGACCTACCTCAGCTGAGCAAAGGTAAAGGTAACAAGATCATCAACATCCCTTCTGCGAAAGCAAAAGAGCGTGAAGAGTTTGTATCGCATCTGATGGCTATTCCAGAGAATGCAACGCTGACTATTTACGCGGGTAAACGTAAACTTGGCTTGAAACCTGCGGATCTTGAAAACTTCCGTGGTGAGCGTGGTCGTCGTGGTGGTCTGCTCCCAAGAGGTTTGCAGCGTGTGACTCGCATCGATATCGATGAACCTAGTGACGCCTAGTTTTGATTGAGTTTGTCATTAGCTTTGATTGATAAAAGAAAACCCAGCTTAAGAGCTGGGTTTTTTGTATCTATACTTTTTGTCTCTGTAATTGGCGGTTTGAGTTACTCGCTATTAGCAATCAAACTAAATAAAGACTACAGGCGTGTGTCTTCGGTAATGGTGACCTTGAGTGTCTTGTTTTCACCTTTGCGCAATACACCAACATCAATGATAGTACCCGGGCGAAGGTCAGTAACAATGTCCATTACGCTCTGTCGTCCGCTAATTTGGGTGTTGTTGATGCTGATAATGATATCTTGTGCTTCAAAGCCGGCATCGGCTGCAGGACCATTCGGGTCAATGCCTAAGACAACAATACCACCGATGTTCTTAGTACCGAGCAAGCGTGATGTCACCGAATTGATGTCTTGTCCGTCGATACCAATATAACCACGAATGACACGACCATCGGCGATGATCTTCTCCATGATTTTATTAGCAAGTGAGTAGGGGATTGCAAATGAGATCCCGTAGGTTTCCATGTCGGTAGCTTGTTGGAAAGAAGCCGTGTTGATACCGACGAGCTCACCTTGTGAGTTAACCAGTGCACCACCTGAGTTACCTTCATTGATTGCAGCATCAGTCTGGATAAAGGCTTGGTGACCATCTGCACTGATCGAAGAACGACCTGTTGCAGAGATAATGCCAAAGGTTGTCGTTTGCCCTAGGTTGTATGGGTTACCGATAGCCAGCACCACGTCGCCGACATTTGCTTTGTAATTCGGGTTCAGTGGAATAACAGGTAAGTTGTCACCGCTGACTCGGAGTATCGCAATATCGGTGCGTTTGTCTGAGCCGACAAGTTGTGCGGCCGCTACTCGTCCGTCTTGAAGTGCCACGACTATTTGGTCAGCTTGAGCAACAACATGGAAGTTGGTAATGATGTAGCCTTTCTCACTAACAATCACCCCTGAACCTAATCCTTGAGTTAGTAGCTTGTTGCGATCGCTTTCTGCGTATTTACGACTATAAATATTGACCACAGCGGGTGCAGCTCGTCGCACCGCTTGGTTAAATGAGATCTGAAGAGGGCCAATATTATCGACTTGAGGGTTCGTGACGTCTGCAACAATCGCCGGCCTTAAACTCGGGAATGCGAGAAGAATAAGCGCCGCTGAAACGAGTCCAAGGGAAATAGAACGAAATAGAAAGGACAGCATGTTTCCCTCTTCAACAAGTAAGGTATGAAGCATCCGTCAATGGATGACTGACTTGATTATCAGTGAAGCATAGCATTTTGATTGATCTAAAGAAAAGGGAGACTGAGTAAGTTTAAAGCAAACTTACTGAGCCCCCCTGTAATTACGCTGACGTATGGCTATCGAATAACTAGATAGATAGTCCTATCGTCTCGCTGGATATTAAGTGCCAATACGCCAGGTTGTTTTTCAAGAATCTTTCTAAATTCAGCAAGGTTCTTAACTGGTTGTCGGTTTACCCCGATGATGATGTCATCTTTAAGAAGCTGATAAGCTTCTGCTGGCGAACCTTGAGCGACACTTGATACCTTGACGCCTGTCGCTGAATCGCTGTCGGTTGTGTTGGTGAGCTCTGCACCGGCAAGTCCTTCATGGAGCTTTTCAGCTTGTGTCTTACTATTTGTGGATTCACCCAGCGTGACGTCAAAGGTCTTATTCTTACCGTCACGAACCACGCCTAACTCGATCTGTTTACCTGCACCTAGGGTGGCTACTTTGGCTCTTAACTCACTAAAAGTATCAATACGCTTACCGTTAATGGAGATAATGACATCGCCCGCTTTCAATCCGGCTTTGTCTGCAGCACTGTCGGGTACAATTTGGCTAACAAAAGCACCTTTGCTGGACTCATAACCAAGCGCTTCAGCCAATTCCGAGGTGACCTCTCCACCTTGGACACCAAGCATGCCACGTTTTACTTCACCGAAATCGAGAATCTGTTCAGTCAGGTTTGTCATCATATTGGATGGAATGGCAAAGCCGATACCGACATTGCCGCCGTTAGGTCCTAGGATGGCCGTGTTGATACCAATCAGTTCACCGTTAAGATTCACTAACGCACCTCCAGAGTTACCACTGTTAATCGCGGCATCGGTTTGAATGAAGTTTTCGAAGTTCTCTAGATTGAGACCGCTACGTCCTAACGCTGAAACGATACCGGATGTTACGGTTTGACCAAGCCCAAATGGGTTGCCGATAGCCACACTGAAATCGCCGACTCTCAATTTGTCGGAATCTGCGACTTTTATCTGGGTAAGGTTTTTGGCTGTTTCGAGTTTTAATAGCGCGATATCAGACATCTGGTCGCCGCCGATGAGCTCTGCATCGTACTCTCGACCATCATGCAGTTTTACTTTGATATCGTCGGCACCATTGATGACATGGTAATTGGTGACAATATGGCCTTTCTTGG
Source organism: Vibrio sp. 10N.222.54.E6 (assembly GCF_041473955.1). Taxonomy (NCBI): domain Bacteria; kingdom Pseudomonadati; phylum Pseudomonadota; class Gammaproteobacteria; order Vibrionales; family Vibrionaceae; genus Vibrio; species Vibrio sp. 10N.222.54.E6. The sequence goes on from NZ_JBFRTD010000014.1 coordinate 140,362, forward strand.
CATCAATGATCACACCAGAACCTAGCCCGCGGAATGGGCGTTCTCGTGTTTGTTCTGGACCAAAAAAGAATTGAAATTGTTCAGGGATTTGCTGACGTTGTACCTGTTTGCCTTCTACGGCAATACTAACCACAGCGGGGGTTACTTGTTCAAGCATAGGAGCAAGGCTTGGTAATTGTTCATTACCCACACTTAATGGAAGTGCGGCTGTAGCTTGAATGGGGGTGATGATTGAACTTAAGCTTAAAGTCAGTACTGATAAAGCAAGCAAAGGTTTTTTCATCATAAACTCCTCTCTAGTTAAGGTCTTAACCCTCTTATACGTTTAATAAGTATGAGAAGTTTCAAATGACCTGAGTGAAAGTTATGACTCAAAAACCTTTGTAAAGTTCACAGAAGTGTTAAATGTTTACGATGCTTTTGCTGTAACGACATCGGGAGCATCCATGATTTCTTTCTTCTGCTCGGTAAATAAACCGGTTGCGCCATTAGCGTAATCTTTCGGTTGTTCTTCAAGCGTCGACTCTTTAACTGAAGACTTATCTTGTGGCTTATCCGAATGAGCAGCGGCTGTTTTCACAAATGGGTTGTCTTGCTCTGGCAGGTTAGGGAGTAGCTCTGAGCTTGTTTTTTCCATGTGTTGGTAAAGCTTTGTATAGTCCTTACCTAAGGTGTCCAACATTTCTGCTGATTTCGCAAAGTGGTCAGCTAGCTCTTGTCGCTGCTGTTCCAGGGCAAACTTTGCGCTATCTAATTCTTTCTGTACGTTCTTTTGTTTTTTGTATTCAGGTGTCATGAGACGAGAAATAGCGACCCCTAAAATAACTCCGACTAGTAAACCGGCAACGGCATACATCCAAGGCATAACAGCTCCTTATTATTGTTTTTTAACATGTTTGTTACTGCTTAGTTACACGTGATACAGCTCCATGGTACTATGAGAAAGCCGCAGTATAAAGAGAAATGCGTGTGCGCTAGTTAGCAGTTTGATGCTGCATTATTCACCGCATAGCGACATGTCTCATACTGTTTGGGCTCATTTTTATTTGCTGTCTGATATCGCTTTCATTGTGGAAATGTCGTCATGAATCCCATTAAAAAATACGAACAAGATATAAAAGAACATGGATTTCAAAGAGATCCAGCACAAGAGCAAGCCGTTAAATCTTTAGATGAACTCTTTCATCAATTCCAAAATTACATGAATGCCCCTATTCCTCAACTGACTCGATTCCAGAAGTTAATGGGCAAAAAGCCAGAACTGCCACTGCCACCAAAAGGCCTCTATTTTTGGGGCGGCGTCGGGCGCGGTAAAACCTATTTAATGGATACGTTCTACGATGCCTTACCGACCACAAAAAAAATGCGCGTTCACTTTCACCGCTTTATGTATCGAGTTCATGATGAGCTAAGGGCACTAGGTAATGTTAGCGACCCGTTGCCTCTAGTCGCAGATAAGTTGAAAGAAGAAGCGGATATTATCTGTTTTGATGAATTCTTTGTTTCAGACATCACGGATGCCATGATCTTAGGAACCTTGTTCCAAGAGTTATTCGCTCGAAACGTTATCTTGGTTGCGACCTCTAATATTCCACCTGCGGATCTGTATCGCAACGGGTTACAGCGAGCGCGTTTCTTACCCGCTATTAAGCTCATTCAAGACAACTGTCATATTCTTAATGTTGATAGCGGAATTGACTATCGTCTGAGAACCTTAGAGCAGGCTGAGATCTACCATTACCCACTGGATAGCCAAGCGAACATTAACCTCGAAACATATTACGCGCAGCTTGTTGGTGAAGATAAAGAGAAGCTTAAGCAGATAGAGGTTAATCACCGTCAATTAGATGTGGTCGAAGCGAGTGATGGTGTGCTGCATGGTACTTTTGCTCAGCTTTGTCAGTCGGCTCGTAGCCAGAACGATTATATTGAGTTGTCTCGGGTTTATCACACGGTTCTATTGGCTGATGTGTTGCAAATGGGCGTGACTTCCGATGACGCTGCTAGACGCTTTATTGCGTTAGTTGATGAGTTCTATGAGCGCAATGTGAAACTGATTATTTCAGCGGAAGTGGAGCTAGAAAAACTATACACCCATGGTCAACTAGAGTTTGAGTTTAAACGTTGTCAGTCGCGTTTAATTGAAATGCAGAGCCATGAGTATTTGGCAAAAGAACACTTAAGTTAGCTTTGATTATCTCGAATAAGAAAGAGAATTAAAAAAATCGTGATTTTGTTCAAAAAGAGGTGATTTTTTCTTCGCTCTTCTCTATAATCCTGCGACCTACCGTTACTGCGGGCCTCTAGCGATGAGTAAAATCACGTTATGCCAAGAGTTTTCCAACACTCGAAGGGGTGATGAATGGTAACTCTTAGACAGTGGGAATACGCGAGTATTCCTTAAGTGTAAATTTTTTAAATAGGTAATTATTAGCATGAAAACTTTCGTTGCTAAACCAGAAACTGTAAAACGCGACTGGTATGTTGTAGACGCTGAAGGCAAAACTCTTGGCCGTCTAGCAAGTGAAATCGCTTCTCGCCTACGCGGCAAGCACAAAGCAGAATACACTCCTCACGTAGACACTGGTGATTACATCATCGTTGTTAACGCTGAGAAAGTTGCTGTAACTGGTAACAAAGCTAAGGGTAAGGTTTACTACCGTCACTCTGAGTTCCCAGGTGGTCTTAAAACTATCACTTTTGAAAAGCTAATTGCTAAGAAACCAGAAATGGTTCTTGAACTAGCAGTTAAAGGTATGCTTCCACGTGGTCCACTAGGCCGCGCGATGTACCGTAAGCTTAAAGTGTACGCTGGTACTGAGCACAACCATGTTGCTCAACAGCCACAAGTACTAGACATCTAAGGGGATTAAGACAATGGCAGAGAATCAATACTACGGCACTGGTCGTCGCAAAAGCTCAGCAGCTCGTGTTTTCATCAAACCAGGCTCTGGTGAGATCGTAATCAACAAGCGCAGCCTTGATGTTTACTTCGGTCGTCCAACTTCTCGTATGGTTGTTAAACAACCTCTTGAGCTAGTTGAACTAACTGAGAAACTTGACCTTTACATCACTGTTTCTGGTGGTGGTATTTCAGGTCAAGCTGGCGCAATCCGCCACGGTATCACTCGTGCTCTTATGGAATACGATGAAACTCTACGTCCTGCTCTACGTGCAGCTGGCTATGTTACGCGTGACGCTCGTTGCGTTGAACGTAAGAAAGTTGGTCTACGTAAAGCACGTCGTAAACCTCAATTCTCTAAGCGTTAATTTTTCTTTACGAAAAAGTACACGCTCCCAGTTTTTCGACTGGAATTGTGGTTCAAAGCTCGGCTATATGCCGGGCTTTTTGTTTTTATGCCCCCTCTAAACGCTTTCCCTCCCTCGTTTTATTTCCAAATTCTTATATTTTGAAAGCTTTTGTAACCCAATGTGCGCTTTGCCTCATGATTGTTACAAAAAGGTAGCTTTATCTTGTCAAAAAGTAGGGTTTTATTTATCATTTGCCGTCAATAAATAGAACTAAATACATATTTTGTTAGCCATGCTCTTTATTCGGAATTATTTCAATCCATAAGGAGCAAATGGGAGAATGTTTGGATGAGCAACGCGCCTTTAAATAACGGTCGCAGGCGTTTCTTAACCGCAACAACAGCCGTTGTTGGTGGTTTAGGAGCAGCTGCTGTAGCCGTGCCTTTTATTAAATCATGGAACCCGAGTGCCAAGGCGAAAGCTGCAGGCGCACCGGTGGAAGTGGAAGTCAGTAAGTTAGAGCCGGGACAAATGGTTCGTGTCGAGTGGCAAGGTAAGCCTGTATGGGTTGTACGCCGTGCTGAATCGGTGCTAGAGAATCTAAAAGCGATCGGTGGTCAACTTCGTGACCCTCAATCTGAAGCTGAACAACAACCAGAATACGCGCAGAACGAGTTTCGTTCAATTAAGCCGGAATTCTTCGTTGCTGTTGGTTTCTGTACGCACTTAGGTTGTTCTCCAACTTACCTGCCAGATTCTTTTGCAGAACAAGTTCAGGGTGTTAAGTCTGGTTTCTTCTGTCCTTGCCATGGTTCAAAGTTTGATATGGCAGGTCGAGTATTCCAAGGCGTACCTGCTCCATTGAATCTTGTTGTACCAAAGCATATGTATTTGAGTGACACTAAGATCATGATCGGTGTGGACGAGGGAGACGCGTAATGCAAGGATTGCTTGATTGGGTAGAGAAACGTCTACCCGCGATGAATGCTTACAAGAAGCATTTATCTGAATACCCAATGCCTAAGAACTTTAACTTTTGGTACCTTTTTGGTTCTTTAGCAATGTTAGTACTGGTTAACCAAATCCTTACGGGTATTTGGCTGACAATGAACTATGTACCGTCTGGTGAGGGTGCATTTGCTTCTGTTGAATACATCATGCGTGATGTGGAATACGGTTGGCTACTGCGTTACATGCACTCAACAGGTGCATCGGCATTCTTCGTTGTGATCTACCTGCATATGTTCCGTGGTCTAATCTACGGTTCTTACCAAAAGCCTCGTGAGTTACTTTGGATCTTCGGTATGTTGATCTTCTTAGTGCTTATGGCTGAGGCTTTCATGGGCTACCTACTACCATGGGGTCAAATGTCTTACTGGGGTGCTCAGGTAATCATTTCTCTGTTTGGTGCGATCCCTGTTATAGGTGATGACCTAACGCTTTGGATCCGTGGTGACTACATCATCTCTGGTGCAACGCTGAACCGTTTCTTCGCACTGCACGTTATTGCTCTGCCAATTGTACTTCTGCTGCTTATCGTACTTCACGTACTGGCGCTGCACGAAGTGGGTTCGAACAACCCAGACGGTATCGAAACTAAGCTTCCTAAAGGCACAATGGGCGACGACTACAAAACTCAGTTCCCATTCCACAAGGATTACACTAAGAAATACGACATCATTGACTCTATTCCTTTCCACCCATACGGGACGGTAAAAGATATGGTTGGTGTTGCTGGTTTCCTATTCTTGTTCTGTTACGTGCTGTTCTTTAACCCAGAAATGGGTGGGTACTTCCTTGAGCCGCCTAACTTTGAAGCTGCAAATCCGCTGAAAACACCTGAGCATATTGCTCCAGTTTGGTACTTCACGCCGTTCTACGCTGTACTTCGTGCTGTTCCAGATAAGCTGTTAGGTGTAGTTGCAATGGGCGCTTCAATTGTTGTGCTATTCCTACTGCCATGGTTCGACCGTTGTAAAGTGCGTTCTTACCGTTACCGTAGCAAACTGCATTTGATTAACATCATCCAATTCACAATAAGCTTTATTGCGCTTGGTGTACTTGGTGCGCTTCCAGCAACGCCTACATACACGCTATTAGCTCAAATCTTTAGCTTAGGTTACTTCATGTTCTTCGTTCTGCTGTGGTTCTACAGTAAAAATGAAGCGACGAAACCATTACCAGAAAGGGTGACATTCAAATGAAAAAGTGGATTGTAATTTTATTTGCTATGTTGCCGTCACTAGCGATGGCAGCGGGTGCAGGCGTACCATTAGACAAAGCAAACAATGATTTAACAGACAAAGCTTCATTGCAAAATGGCGCTAAGATGTTCATGAACTACTGTTTCGCTTGTCACTCAACGCAGTACCAACGTTATGAACGTGTTGCGAATGATTTGGAGATTCCTTTAGACCTAATGAAGGAAAACCTGATCTTCGATCCTGAAGTGAAAATTGGTAGCTTGATGGTTAACGCTATGCCTTCTGAGCAAGCTGCTAGTTGGTTTGGTGCTCCACCACCAGATCTAACATTGGTTGCTCGTGTTCGTGGCGCAGATTGGCTATACACGTACCTTCGTACTTTCTATGAAGATCCGTCTCGTCCATTTGGTGTGAACAACCTGGTTTTCCCAAGTGTTGGTATGCCGCATGTTCTTGAAGAGCTACAAGGTATCCCAACGCCAATCTACGATACTCACATGGTCGATGGTGAGGAAGTTAAGGTTGTTGTTGGCACTGAAACGGATGGTTCTGGCGAATTAAGTGCTGGTGAGTATGACGAAGCAGTTCGTGACCTTGTTAACTTTTTGGTTTACTCGGGCGACCCTGTTCAACTTGAGCGTCATGCTATGGGTTGGTGGGTAATGGCCTTCTTAGTAATCTTCACTATCATCGTGATTTTGCTGAAGAAAGAGTATTGGCGTGATGTGCACTAATTGTGCTATAATACCGTGCTAATTCCCAAATTATGTTAATGTTCAATGGAGGCTTTAGGCCTCCATTGTTTTTATTTAAAGTGTACTGGAGGGCTCCATGGCTGTAGCTGCCAATAAACGTTCTGTAATGACTCTTTTCTCAAGTGCTTCTGATATGTATAGCCATCAGGTGCGCATTGTTCTTGCTGAAAAAGGCGTAAGTGTTGAAGTTGAGTTGGTTGATGAAAAAAATCTACCAGCAGAGCTTGTTGAACTGAACCCGTACAAATCAGTACCTACTCTTGTTGATCGTGAGCTTGCTCTATATGACTCTAAGATCATCATGGAATACCTAGATGAGCGTTTCCCTCATCCACCATTGATGCCTGTATACCCGGTTGCTCGTGGTAACAGTCGTCTAATGATGTACCGAATTGAGCGTAACTGGTATTCAGTTGCAGAGAAGATCGTTAAAGGCAACGCTGAAGAATCTGAAGCAGCTCGCGTGAAATTACGCAACGACCTACTAACTCTTGCTCCTATCTTCGCTGAGTATGAATACTTCATGAGTGAAGAGTTTAGCCTAATTGATTGTTACCTAGCTCCGCTACTATGGCGTTTACCTGAGCTTGGTATCGAACTGATTGGTCCTGGTTCTAAAGAACTTAAGATTTACATGAACCGCGTATTCGAACGTGATTCATTCCTAGCTTCTCTAACAGAAGCTGAGCGTGAGATGCGACTCGTTCGCTAAGCGTTTATGGATATTTCAAATATGACTCCACGCCGACCATACATGCTTCGTGCATTTTATGAATGGCTGGTTGATAACGAACTGACTCCACACTTGGTTGTTGAAGCAACATTGCCGGGTGTGAGAGTTCCAGACGAGTTTGTTCAAGATGGTCAGATCATTCTGAACATCGCGCCTCGTGCGGTTGGACAACTTGAACTGGGTAACGAAGCTGTGACGTTTAGTGCTCGCTTTAGTGGTCGTCCACACTCTGTGATCGTTCCGCTATACGCAGTACAGGCTATTTATGCTCGTGAGAATGGTGCTGGTACCATGTTTGAACCTGAAGAGGCTTACATGGAAGCGTTTGAAGAAGGAATTGAAGAAAGTCCTTTTGAAGAACCAGAAAAAGGCCCATCTTTGAGTGTTGCAACAGCAGACGTAGATGCTGAAGAGTCTGACTCAGAACCTGAGCCATCTCGTCCAGCGAAAGGTCGCCCAAGTCTTCGTGTTATCAAATAGCGTTATTTTTTAAATAACTCCAAATACAAAAAAAGCAGCGATTTATCGCTGCTTTTTCTTTTTGTGCTTACTGACTTTTATTAATCTGATTCATTTCGTTAGGCTTTACCAACCAACCAACCAACCAACCAACCAACCAACCAACCAACCAACAAGCAGCTAAGCAACTAAGTTAGCTAAGTAAATTCAGAGGGCGTTAGTTTACCAAATTGTCATCTTCACCATATTCAAACGCTCGAATCACCTGCTTCACACCAGAGATATTACGCGCAACTTCTGTCGCGATATCAGCGTGTTCCCGAGAAACTAATCCAAGCAGAAATACTTCTGAATCTTCAGTAATGACTTTGACTTTGATACCGTTAAGCTCAGACTTGGCAAGTAGGGCAGACTTCACTTTAGTGGTAATCCAACTGTCTTTGCTGATAGCACTAACAGACAGTGGCTCTTTCACTCGGATCTGGTTGTGTATACTTTCAACTCCCGTTACTGCTTTAGCTTGGCTTTCAAAAGCACGACGTTCAGCATCTGTCGTTGCTTGCCCCATCAGAACTACTGAACCACGGTAAGAGCTTGCTGTGATACTGACATTGCCGCGAAATGGCGGTTTATTGGTCATAGCTGCAACTTCAAATTCGATATTGTTGTCGCTCCAAATCTCTTTGGTGGTTCGTGTATCTGTGACTAGATTTGCAGTAGTTGCTGCACCAGCAATGAAAAGACCAGCACAACCAGATAACGACAGTGTAAGTAGCGAAACACTAATCAGCTTAAGCAGCTTCATAGAAGTTAATGATTTCATCGTGATGCTCCGTATATCACTCTTCGTGAGCTGGGAAGAGTACTTGATCGATTAGGTCACATAAGCAGTGTAGTGTCACCATGTGTACTTCGTGGATACGTGCTGTACGGTGTGAGGGAATACGAATTTCTACATCGTGCTCACCAAGCAGGCCAGCCATTTCACCACCATCTTTACCAGTAAAGGCGATGATTGTCATATCACGTGTTACCGCAGCTTCCATTGCTTTGATGATATTTTTACTGTTACCACTAGTAGATATAGCCAGTAAAATATCGCCAGTTTGACCAAACGCGCGCACTTGCTTAGAGAAGATCTCTTCGTAGTGGTAGTCGTTTGCCACCGCCGTTAGTGTGGTGTTATCAGCAGTGAGAGCCATTGCTGGAAGGCTAGGACGCTCGGTTTCAAAGCGATTAAGTAGGCAAGAGACAAATTGCTGAGCATTCGATGCCGAACCACCGTTACCACAACAAAGAATCTTGTTTCCGTTAAGCAGGGTTGCAACCATTGCTTGAGCGGCATGCGTGATTGCGTCTGGCAGAGCTTCTGCCGCCGCAATTTGGATTTGAATACTTTCTGTAAAACTTTCTTTGATGCTGTCTAGCATGTTTATCCTTGGGTAATCGCGTTTTGAATCCAGTCGATAGTGTCATTCGGCCCTTCGATGGCAATGATATCAAACCTGTAATCTGTAGAGTGTACCGACAAGCCTTGCTGCATAAGCCAAACATTGGCTGTTTTGAGTAGCTTTTGTGACTTTTTGGCTGTCACCATTTCAGCGGCATGTCCGTAGCGTGTTTGCTTGCGGTATTTTACCTCAGTAAACACAACCGTATTGTTATGGCGCATTATAAGATCAATTTCGCCACACTTTGCTATGAAGTTTTCTTCAATTAACGATAAACCGTGGCGAACTAAATAATTCTTTGCCACGGTCTCGTATTTATCACCCACTTGTTTGTGGGTGATTGTTGGCTTGGATAGGAACTTACGGCTAAAAAGCCCCATGCTCTGCCCAGCTGATTTCACGTTGAACCACACAGTTGTTGTCGATGGTTAATACGCCGGTTTCACCTGTAATACTGTAATCTTGTACGGCTTTCATCTGTGGTAGTGCATCCATTAGATAGTATGCATCCATTCCTAGAGCTTGTAGACGCTTTTGGCTGTTCGAGTGTGAAGGCCATAGGTCATTAAGCGCTTTGTTAAGCTCGTTTTTGTTCTCGACTAATAGCGGGATATCGCTGTAGAAGACACCCGTTAGGTCTTCATATTGCTTGTCACCGCTGTTGCTGCGTGAGTTTGAAAACAGTGCAGGTTGGCTAGCATCAGGGTTAATTGCAACTTCAATGAAGGGTTTGATGAGTGTTAGCTCTGAGTTCTTAGCGACAATGTAGACAGAATCGATATCACGACGACTGCGTGGCTCTGTTTCTAGGTCTAGGTTAAGTAGTCCATCCATTTGAGCGATACGTTGTTGGCTCTCTTGTAAACCGAAAATCTGATTCACATTACGCTGCAGTTGGCGTTTGTCAGAGAAGAAGCTGATTGCAACGTCGTTGTTGCTGTATTTCTGCCACTCTTCGTTAAATGCTTGCTTAACGCGGTCACCTAAGCGTCCTTTGGGTGCAAGAATTAGTGGGTACTTATAGCCTTGTGCAAAAAGGTGTTTCGCAGCCTGAGCGACTTCTTGTTCTGGCGATAAAGCGAGATAACAAATATTAGTATCTGGTTCTAGCTGAGTTGGAATATTAAGAGCTAATGCTGGAATCGAGTTTTCGTGGTTTTTCTGCGCTTGTTGAAGCTTGGTGATATTGCTCTTAATCAGAGGGCCAACGATGAAATCAACGTTATTCTCTTCCAGTTTCGCTTTAATTTCAGCGGCACTTTGTACGTTGGTATCCATTACCGTCAGAGTTGCATCTTCTTCACGCTCTTTGTCATTCATCATCGCAAAGATGAAACCATCACGCACAAGTTGTGCTTGCTTACCGTACTTACCTGTTAGCGGCAGCAGCAGCGCAGTGCTGGTTGGTTTGCTGATCTCTAGTGCCAAGATGTCGGTGATCGCTTGAGGTGTGTAAGTAGCCGCAGGGTGCTGAGGATTCTCGGCTAACCAATCAGCCAGGGTTTCCTGTAGGTTTGGAAGGTTCGAATTCAGCGTCTTCATGTAGATAGCCAGTTGCAACCAACCTGAAAGCACATCTTCTGTCGGCGATGTTTTCAGTTCTAGAATCTCGTATTGAGAGTAGCTATTCAGGTTCTGCCAAATACGGTCGGCCGTTCGCTGTTGGCTTTCGTCGCTAGCGTCCAGATATTCAGAATAAAGGACTAACTCACGGCTCGCTTCGAAATACTCATTCTGTATTTCAGAAATGTTGGCGCGTAACTCGTGATAATCTTTCCATTGCTCGTTCGGAAGCGTCCACCAAGGCTGAAAGTTCAGTTGGCTGTACGCTTGCTGTGGTTGCGAGTTATTCACCAGCAGTTGAGCGCGAGCTAGTTGCCATTCTGCTTGTTGAACTTCACTCAGCTCTTGTTTGGCTAAGCGTTTGATCAGCAGAGTCGCTTGATCGGTTTTTCCAGCTTGCACAGAAGCCTTAAGCGCCATGATTAACCAGTCGTTTTGTAGACTTCCTTTGCTACTATCCGCCTGCATCATGTAACTTTCAGTTGATTGCGCTGGATCTAGTGTAATATCAACACGCGTTGGTGCTTGAGGACCTGAAGAACAAGCCGCCAATGTAATTGCTAATGCAATTGGAGTGAGTAAGCGTGGTACACTGAGTCTCTTATGGTTCATCGTTGCCATGAGTTCTTTAAATTCCGTATAAATTTGTATCTATATTAATCGTTGAAGTGATGGTAAACAAATGACAGATAACAAAACCTTGCTCACAGAGAGCCCAACTCTCTATATTGTGCCAACCCCAATCGGAAATTTGGGAGATATCACTCAAAGAGCAATTGAAATTTTATCAAGTGTCGATGTTATTGCAGCCGAAGACACACGCCACACGGGTAAGCTGCTTGCTCACTTCAATATATCAACCAGAACGTTCGCTTTACATGATCATAATGAACAAACTAAAGCACAAGTTCTAGTCGAAAGGTTATTAGAAGGTCAGTCTATCGCATTAGTCTCTGATGCGGGTACTCCTTTAATCAGTGATCCAGGTTACCATCTTGTCTCACAATGTCGTCAAGCGGGTGTGAGAGTTGTGCCACTTCCTGGTGCTTGTGCTGTGATTACCGCACTAAGTGCGTCTGGTTTGCCGTCTGATCGTTTCAGCTTTGAAGGTTTCTTACCGCCAAAGAGCAAAGGTCGTAAAGACAAGTTCTTAGAGATCGCAAAAGCAGAACGCACGTGTATCTTCTACGAATCTCCGCACCGTATTACTGATTCTCTACAAGACATGCTAGAGATCTTAGGCCCAGATCGTGAGGTTGTGTTGGCGCGTGAGCTAACCAAAACCTTCGAAACCATCCAAGGTCTGCCACTTGGTGAACTTATTGAGTGGATTGAAGAAGACGCAAACCGTAAACGCGGTGAGATGGTATTGTTAATTCACGGTCACCGTGAAGAAGCGAGCACAGAGTTGCCAGACGAAGCGACTCGCACGCTGGGTATTCTAACCAAAGAACTGCCCCTTAAAAAAGCAGCGGCGATGACGGCAGAAATCTACAACCTGAAAAAGAACGCTTTATACAAATGGGGCCTAGAGCATCTAGACAACTAGATACCTCTTTATAGACTAGGTACCTATTTATAGAGTAGCTAACCTGTATTGACAAGCTTATGAGGAGTGATGGTAATACCGTCGCTCCTTTTTTTGTGCTTGGATTGTGTGAAATTCGTTCACTTGCTTAATGGTTTGCAGCATATTTGTGATCTCGCTAGACACTGCACACTAATCTCTATACAATCCGCCCTCGGAGTTGAACGGGTAATCGCTGCTTTGCTGATGTCCTTCGGGAGACTGACGTTGAGGTCCTTCGGGAAACTGACGTTGAAGTCCTTCGGGAGACTGGTAGAGGGGAGGAACGTCCGGGCTCCATAGAGCAGGGTGCCAGATAACGTCTGGGGGGCGCGAGCCCACGACAAGTGCAGCAGAGAGAAGACCGCCGATGGCCTCATTTCTTCGGAAGAGGCACAGGTAAGGCTGAAAGGGTGCGGTAAGAGCGCACCGTGCGACTGGCAACAGTTCGTAGCAAGGTAAACTCCACCCGGAGCAAGATCAAATAGGCCCTCGCATTGCGCTGCTCGCGTATGGGGGCGGGTAGATTGCTTGAGCCTGTGAGCGATTGCAGGCCTAGACGAATGGTTACCGCCGCGCAAGCGGAACAGAACCCGGCGTATGTGTCAACTCCACCTATATAAAGAACCCATCATTACTTAACGGTAGTGATGGGTTTTTTGCTTTATATTGACGTTAATTATTTAGATTTCCTTAGAATCCATCATCTTGATATGAGCTTGGGTCAAAAATTCCCAAAGCCTATACACAATATGGTGGAGATACGGCGCGAAATCAGTAAACTAAAACGTTAATAGAACATATTATTGCCGAACTAATGGCTCAATCCATTCACTGAGAAGACTATGACAGAAGCATTCAAACATATTTCAGTATTGCTTAACGAATCTATTGACGGACTTGCGATCAAACCTGACGGTACCTATATCGATGGTACTTTTGGCCGTGGTGGTCACAGCCGTACAATCCTGTCTAAACTGGGCGAGAATGGAAGACTCTTTAGTATCGACCGCGATCCACAAGCGATTGCCGAAGCACAAAAGATTGATGACCCTCGTTTTACGATTATTCACGGCCCGTTCTCAGGTATGGCTGAATATGCAGAGCGTTATGACTTAGTCGGTCAAGTGGATGGCGTATTGCTGGATTTAGGTGTCTCTTCACCACAGCTGGATGATGCTGAACGTGGCTTTAGCTTTATGAAAGATGGCCCGCTTGATATGCGTATGGACCCAACAACGGGGATTCCTGTTTCTCAGTGGTTAGTTGAAGCGGATCTTGATGACATCACATGGGTTATTCGTGAGTTCGGTGAAGACAAACACGCTCGTCGTATCGCGAAAGGCATCATTGCTTATCAAGAGAATGAAGAGAACGAACCGCTAACGCGCACTGGCCAGTTGGCTAAGCTTATCTCTGATGTCGCTCCAAAAAGCTTCAAAGAGAAAAAACACCCAGCAACACGTGCTTTCCAAGCATTCCGTATCTACATTAACAGTGAACTAGAAGAGATCGATACAGCACTGAAAGGCGCGGCAAGCATTCTAGCTCCTCAAGGTCGTATCTCTGTTATCAGTTTCCACTCGCTTGAAGACCGTATGGTTAAGCGCTTTATCCGTAAAGAGAGCCAAGGACCGCAAGTACCACATGGCTTGCCACTAACTGAAGAGCAGATCAAAGCGCTAGGCAGTGCCGATCTGAAACCAATTGGTAAAGCAATTAAGCCTTCTAAAGATGAAGTGGATGAGAATACTCGTTCGCGTAGTTCAGTACTACGAATCGCAGAAAAGCTATAGTCAATGAAGACCTCCAAACCCAACTTAGCCAAGATAATCTTTTTTGATTTGATCTCCGTGGGCAAAGTCCCATTGGGGCTTCTTATCTGCATCTTTGCGAGTGCGATGGGGGTCGTTCTTACGACACATGTATCACGTCAGGCGATTACGCAAAAAGACATGGCATTGGTGGAGCGGGAACAACTTGATGATGAGTGGCGAAATTTAATGCTTGAAGAGACGGCGCTAGCAGAACACAGCCGCGTTCAAGCATCGGCAAAAAGAGAGCTAGACATGAAACGTCCAGACTCCGACAAAGAAGTTGTGATCACACTGAAATGACCGGTAAAAAGGAAAAAACACCCGCAAAAACCGTTAATGAATCAACGAAAGAGCGAGTGAAGAGCGAAAAGGATTCGGATCCAATTCTTATTAAATGGCGTTTCAACGTTGTTATTGCTTTCGTGTTTCTAGCCTTTGCTGCACTCGTTGGCCGTGTGGCTTACATCCAAATCATTGAACCCGATAACTTAATTCGTCAGGGCGATCTTCGCTCAGTGCGTGTTAAGGCTATTCCTTCTGCTCGCGGTATTATCTCTGACCGCAATGGCGAGCCGCTTGCTGTGAGTGTTCCCGTTGAGGCTGTATGGGCCGACCCAAAAACGATTTTCGATAAAAATGGTATGGCCCAGATTGATCGTTGGTATGCGTTAGCCGATGTACTTGGCCTACAGCGACAATCGATGATCGATAAGATCTCTAGCAATAAATCCCGTCGATTTATTTATCTACAAAGACAAGTTAGCCCTGCGATGGCTAAGTATATCCGTGAACTTAAGCTGGTGGGTGTGGGCCTAAAAGCGGAATCTCGACGTTACTACCCTGCTGGTGAAGTCAGTGCACACCTTATCGGTGTGACCGGAATTGATGGACACGGCCTGGAAGGGGTTGAACGCAGTTACGATAAATGGCTTACGGGCGAAGCAGGCAAGCGAACGATTCGTAAAGACCGCTACGGACGCGTTGTCGAAAACATTGCGTTAGAAGAACGCGAAGAAGGCAAACCACTAGAACTCACCATCGATCAACGATTGCAGGCGATAGCCTATCGAGCGATTAAGCAAGCGGTGGCCGATCATAAAGCGACCTCAGGCTCTGCAGTATTACTCGATGTGAAAACGGGCGCTGTGTTAGCCATGGTCAATGCACCGTCTTACAACCCGAACAACCGCTCTGATTTACAAAGCTTTAAAATGCGAAACCGCGTGCTGACCGATGCTATGGAGCCCGGCTCAACAGTGAAACCTTTTGTGGTGCTCGCCGCATTAGAAAATGGTACAGCTGATGCGAAATCTATTATTGATACGGGTAATGGCATCATGCAAATTGGAGGTAGCCGAGTACGTGATACCTCTAAAGTGGGCAAGGCTGATTTAGCCTTGATCCTTAAAAAATCAAGTAACATCGGCGTTGCGAAATTAGCGCTTGATATGCCGCTTGAAGCGTTACTTGGTATGTACAGTTCGGTTGGTTTAGGCGAAATGTCTGGGCTAAATCTCGTGGGTGAAACGAGTGGTATTTTTCCTAACCGTCGCCGTTGGTCCAAGTTCGAAATCGCGACGCTATCCTTTGGTTATGGCTTATCTGTGACCCCGCTTCAGTTGGCTCATGCTTACGCAACGTTAGCCAACAAAGGCATGTATGAACCGATTCATATCATTAAAAGCAACGACCAAGACTTCTCAAAGCAGATCATCAAACGTGAAAATGCAGAGATGGTATTGCAAATGTTAGAAGGCGTGACTCAAAAGGGCGGAACTGCAACCAGAGCCGCTGTTCCGGGTTATCGAGTTGCGGCAAAAACGGGTACATCTCGTAAAGCCGCTGCGGGTGGCTATAGTGATGAGTATATTGCTATAACGTCGGGTTTTGCTCCAGTCAGCGATCCAAGAGTAGCTCTGGTTGTCGTAGTCAATGAGCCGCAAGGTGACCTTTACTATGGTGGTTCAGTTGCTGCCCCCGTTTTTTCTGAAATCATGAAGGGTGCACTGCAAATACTCAATGTCCCTGCTGATGAAAACAAGTTTCAAGAATAGAGCCAATCAGGATTCAATATGAGTAATAGCCTCACGCTGTCATCTTTACTTTCTCCTTGGGGGGACTTTAGTTCACTTGAGCTAGATGCGATTGCTGTTGAGCAATTGGAGTTGGATAGCCGTGCAATCAAGGAAGGCGATATTTTTGTTGCCATTGTTGGACATGCCATTGATGGTCGTCGCTTTATCGACAAAGCCGTCGCTCAAGGTGCGAAAGCTGTCGTTGCACAAGCGAGTGATGACAAAGCTCATGGTTTGGTTGAGTGGTTAAATGCTGTTCCTGTTGTTTATGTATCTGAGCTAAATTCAATTCTCTCTGAACTGGCTGGCCGAGTTTATTCTTCTCAAGCGACTAAGTTGATTGGTGTGACCGGCACCAATGGCAAAACCACCATCACCCAATTGATTGCTCAGTGGCTTGATTTGGTCGGCCAGCGTTCGGCGGTAATGGGCACCACGGGTAATGGCTTCTTAGATAACCTAAAAACAGCGGCTAATACCACAGGCAGCGCGATTGAAATACAACGCACACTGAGCGAGTTGGCTGAGGAAAGTGCAGTTTATACCGCGATGGAAATCTCTTCTCATGGTTTGGTTCAAGGCCGAGTAAAAGCGTTGAATTTTGAGGTTGGTGTGTTCACTAACCTGAGTCGTGATCACCTTGATTACCACGGCACGATGGAAGAGTACGCACTGGCTAAAAAAAGACTGTTTACTCAACACAAATGCAAACATGCAGTGATCAATGTGGATGATGAAGTCGGCAAAGCGTGGATGGCAGATTTGTCCAATGCAATAGCTGTTTCATTGCTTCCGTTGTCTGATTACCAACAGTCGGTGTGGGCATCTGATGTCGCCTATGCAGAAACTGGGATTAAGCTCTCTTTCGATGGTAGCTGGGGGCAAGGTGATCTTTCGGTTCCATTGATTGGTCAGTTCAACGCATCAAACGTACTGGTTGCTTTCGCGACTTTGCTTTCATTGGGCATCGACAAGCAAACCTTGGTCGACACCGCGTCTCAGCTTCAACCTGTTATTGGTCGTATGGAACTGTTTCAAGTTCCGAGCAAAGCAAAAGTCGTTGTCGATTACGCGCACACGCCAGATGCTCTAGAAAAAGCATTGGCAGCATTGCGTGTACACTGCTCTGGAAAGTTGTGGGCTATCTTCGGTTGTGGTGGCGATCGCGACACAGGTAAGCGCCCAATGATGGCGGTAACGGCAGAGCAGTTCGCCGACAAAATTATTATTTCAGATGACAACCCTCGCAGCGAAGATCCTGCACTGATTGTTAAAGACATGCTAGCTGGCTTAAGCGAACCAGAATCTGCATTCGTCGAGCACGATCGCTATCAAGCGGTTAAGTTTGCCCTAGAACAGGCAGGCAGTAATGACATTATTCTTTTGGCTGGTAAAGGCCATGAGGATTACCAAGTATTGAAAGACGAAACGATCCATTACTCAGATCGAGAGTCCGCGCTACAACTTTTAGGTATTTCATAATGATTGATGTATCACTCGAGCAGATTTGTTCAGCGATGAGCGGTCAGCTGATTGAGGCTGGCAAGTCGAGCAATAGTGTTATTAATGCGGTTTCTACTGACACTCGAACCGTTGAAGAGGGTGCACTGTTTGTTGCTCTTGTTGGCGAGCGTTTTGATGCGCATGACTTTTGTCATCAAGCGGTAGAAGCTAATGCGAGCGCGTTGTTAGTCGAACGAAAACTTGACCTAAATATTACTCAGGTGGTTGTTGAAGACACTAAACTTGCTTTAGGTCAGCTAAGTGCTTGGATCCACAAACAGTGTGACGTGCCAACCATGGCGATTACAGGAAGTTGTGGTAAAACGACGGTTAAAGAGATGGTGGCAAGCATTCTGCAGCAACGTGGCAAGGTGTTGTTTACCGCAGGTAACTTCAATAATGATATTGGAGTGCCATTAACCTTGCTGCGCAGTGAAGCAAATGACGACTATGCCGTGATAGAACTGGGCGCGAACCACATTGGTGAAATTGCCTATACTACGCAGCTTGTGAAACCACAGGTGGCGTTAGTTAATAACGTAGCTGCAGCGCACTTAGAAGGCTTTGGGTCTATCAATGGTGTGAAACAAGCGAAAGGTGAAATCTTTCAGGGGCTTGCTGCCGGTGATACTGCTATTGTTAATCTAGAGAGCAACGGTGGTGACTTTTGGAATGACGTGCTTGCAGATAAAAGCGTGCTAACATTTTCAGAAAGCGACAGCAAGGCGGATTATTTTGCCAAGAATATTCGCATCAATGAGCAAGGTGAAGCGTGCTTTGATATGCAGACACCTCAAGGGTCCATATTTGTTGAGCTTGGTATCATCGGTCAACATAACGTAGCGAATGCATTAGCAGCTGCAGCGTTGAGTATCCAATTTGGAGCCTCGCTTGATGAGGTGAAAAATGGTTTAGCGAATCTGATCTCTGTCAAAGGGCGAGTTGAGGTTCAACAATTAAGTCAGAATATCAAACTCATAGATGACAGTTACAACGCCAGCGTGCCAGCAATGAAGGCGGCAGCGAAGCTACTCTCGAGCTTCAAAGGTCAACGTTGGTTAATTTTAGGTAATATGGCTGAATTAGGCGATGAAAGCCTTGCACTTCACCGTCAAGTCGGTGAATATGCTGCCCCATTCGCTTTTGAGCATGTACTTACTTACGGTGATGATACCAAGGTGATTAGTGAGGTCTGTAATGGTACCCACTTTACAACGCATCAAGCGATGATCGCGCACATAGAGCAGCACCTAAGCTTGCCAGAAAGCGTGTCACATACCTTATTGGTAAAAGGCGCGAATAGTGCAGGAATGAGTAAAATAGCCGCTGCTTTAAAGGAGAAC
This sequence comes from Vibrio sp. 10N.222.54.E6, assembly GCF_041473955.1. NCBI lineage: Bacteria > Pseudomonadati > Pseudomonadota > Gammaproteobacteria > Vibrionales > Vibrionaceae > Vibrio > Vibrio sp. 10N.222.54.E6. Next base: position 159,084 of record NZ_JBFRTD010000014.1, read on the forward strand.
TTTTCATGATAATTTGGCTTGCAGAGCTACTACAGCCACACTTTTCTTTTTTCCGTTTGTTCGAATACTTATCGTTTCGTGCAATCGCGAGTATTTTGACGGCGTTATGTCTGTCACTGTGGATGGGACCTCGTTTAATTGAGCGTCTGCAAATGCTACAAATTGGCCAAGTTGTTCGTAATGACGGCCCTGAATCTCATTTCAGCAAACGTGGCACGCCAACCATGGGCGGTGTGATGATCCTTGCTGCGATCATTATTACGGTATTGATGTGGGCTGATCTCTCGAATCCTTATGTTTGGGCTGTATTAGTTGTACTTGCTGGTTATGGCGCGGTTGGCTTTGTTGATGACTACCGTAAAGTCGTTCGTAAGAACACCGATGGTTTGATCGCTCGCTGGAAGTACTTCTGGCAATCAGCAATTGCGTTAGTCGTGGCGTTTGCTCTGTATGCTCACGGGCACGATACTGCAGCAACTCAATTGGTTGTTCCTTTCTTTAAAGATGTGATGCCACAACTTGGTTTACTGTATATCGTACTAACTTACTTTGTTATTGTGGGAACCAGTAACGCGGTAAACCTAACAGACGGCCTAGACGGCTTGGCCATTATGCCAACGGTTATGGTTGCGGCTGGTTTTGCTGTAATTGCTTGGGCGACCGGTAACGTTAACTTTGCGTCATACTTACACATTCCATACATCCCATACACCTCCGAGCTGGTTGTGGTATGTACTGCTATCGTAGGTGCTGGACTTGGTTTTCTATGGTTCAACACTTATCCTGCACAAGTATTCATGGGCGATGTTGGCTCGCTAGCGCTTGGTGGTGCTCTGGGTGTGATCGCTGTGTTAGTTCGCCAAGAGTTGGTATTGGTTATCATGGGCGGTGTGTTTGTAATGGAGACCTTGTCAGTGATACTGCAAGTTGGCTCTTACAAATTGCGCGGTCAGCGTATTTTCCGCATGGCACCAATTCACCACCACTATGAACTGAAAGGTTGGCCGGAGCCACGTGTCATCGTGCGTTTTTGGATCATTTCAATGGTATTAGTACTGGTTGGCTTAGCAACGCTGAAAGTTCGTTAATCCTATCTGAGCCTCTTAATGAGAGGCTCTTTAAAACTATTAAGAGCATCTTGTTTAAATGGAACATTGGCAAAATATTCAAAATGTAGTGGTTGTGGGGCTCGGTATTACCGGGCTCTCTGTCGTTAAACATCTCGTAAAATATCAACCTCATACGCATGTGAAGGTAATTGATACGCGAGAGCTACCACCAGGAAAAGAATCTTTGCCTGAATCGGTAGAGCTGCATTCTGGAAGTTGGAATAGCCAATGGTTAGCGGAAGCTGATTTAGTGGTTGCTAACCCAGGTATCGCCTTAGCGACCCCAGAAATACAAGATGTTATTCAAGCGGGTATTCCGGTTGTTGGCGATATTGAACTTTTTGGTTGGGCGGTAGACAAACCCGTCGTGGCAATAACAGGCTCCAATGGCAAGAGTACGGTGACCGATCTAACGGGTGTGCTTGCTAAAGCTGCTGGTCTTAACGTTGGCGTTGGTGGCAACATCGGTATTCCTGCCTTGGATCTTCTTGAGCTTGATGCCGATTTATATGTCCTTGAGCTTTCAAGCTTTCAGCTAGAGACAACGTTCAGTCTAAACCTTGCAGCAGCGGCCTTTTTGAACCTGTCAGAAGATCATATGGATCGCTATCAAGGCATGGCCGATTACCGTGACGCTAAATTGAGAATTTTTAATAACGCTCAGTGTGCGATCGTAAACCGCGAAGACAAAGAGACTTATCCTGATCAAACGATGTCATTGGTGACATTTGGACTTGATGACCAAGAGTTTGGTGTAGCGACGATTGATGGTATCGAATGGCTAATAGACAACGGCAAGCCTGTACTTCCTAGCCAAGATTTAACATTGGTTGGACGTCATAATGTGGCGAATGCTTTAGTCTCTTTAGCACTGCTTAAGCAAGTCGGTATCGATTACAGCAAAAGTCTTGAAGCTTTGAAAGCCTACAATGGTTTGACGCATCGTTGCCAAGTAGTGGCTGACAAACGCGAAATTAAATGGGTTAACGACTCGAAAGCGACCAACGTAGCCAGTACATTAGCGGCTCTGTCGGGATTAGAATACCAAGGTACTTTGTATCTCTTAGTCGGAGGTGTGGGCAAAGGTGCTGACTTTAGCGAGCTTAACCCCGTGTTGGCGCAACTAGACCGCGTACAACTGTGTTGCTTCGGTGAAGATGCTGCGCAATTTATGCCATTACATCCATCGGCTAAGACGTTTGATTCCATGCGTGACATTATCGAGAGTATCTCTGCACAATTGGTGTCGGGTGACATGGTGATGTTGTCTCCTGCATGTGCAAGCTTCGATCAATTTAATAACTTCATGGCGAGAGGTGATGCGTTCACTGAACTTGCTCATGAGTATGCCTAACGTGTTGAAGGACTAACATTCAGTGCAAAGAGTGAAAGAGATTAATCAATCTATTTGGCAATGGCTTAACCGTGCCACACCAGAGGCGCTCTACGATCGTCAGTTGGTATGGATTGCTCTTGGACTGATGCTGACGGGCTTGGTAATGGTAACGTCGGCTTCGTTCCCAATCAGTGCTCGTTTAACCGATCAGCCGTTTCACTTCATGTTCCGCCACGCCATTTTCCTGGTGTTAGCGTTAGGTGTATCCAGCGTAATATTACAAATCCCGATGAAACGCTGGTTTCAATACAGTATGTACCTATTGGGCTTATCCTTCTTTTTGCTAGTGGTGGTGTTAGCCGTCGGTAAGTCGGTTAACGGTGCCTCACGTTGGATTCCTCTCGGGCTGTTTAACTTACAACCTGCTGAAGTCGCTAAGTTATCTCTGTTTATCTTTATGGCGGGCTATTTGGTTCGTAAACAGGATGAAGTGAGAAAAACCTTCTTCGGTGGTTTTGGTAAACCGATCATGGTGTTCGGTGCCTTTGCGGTGTTGCTACTTGGCCAGCCCGATTTGGGTACCGTTGTCGTAATGTTGGTTACATTGTTTGGCATGTTATTTATCGCAGGTGCTAAGCTGTCACAATTTATAGCCTTAATGGTGGCAGGTATTGCTGCCGTTGTGGGATTGATTGTTATTGAGCCTTATCGTGTTCGACGTGTTACGTCATTCTGGGAACCTTGGAGTGACCCGTTTGGTAGTGGTTATCAGCTAACTCAATCATTGATGGCGTTCGGTCGTGGTGATTGGATGGGACAAGGGCTTGGTAATTCAATTCAAAAACTCGAGTACCTACCTGAAGCACACACCGATTTTGTTTTTGCTGTACTGGCAGAAGAGTTGGGTTTTGTTGGCGTAACCTTAGTGTTGATGCTGATCTTTAGCTTGGTTTTTAAAGCTATTTTTATTGGCAAAAAAGCTTTCGAAAACGACCAAGTGTTCAGCGGTTATCTGGCGTTTGGCATTGGTATTTGGTTTGCTTTTCAGACGCTTGTTAATGTCGGTGCCGCTTCAGGTATTGTTCCGACCAAAGGTCTAACCTTACCGCTGATCAGTTACGGTGGTTCAAGCCTTATCGTGATGTCAGTTGCGGTTTCTATGCTGCTGCGTATCGATCATGAATGCCGAGTGCAACAAAAAGAACAAGCCGACAATCAAAACGAATTAGTAGAATAAGAATCTAACGTTATGAAACAGAACAAAAAACTTTTAGTGATGGCTGGTGGTACTGGCGGTCACGTTTTCCCTGGATTAGCGGTGGCGAAAAAGCTTCAGCAACAAGGTTGGGAAATTCGCTGGTTAGGAACTGCGGACCGAATGGAAGCGGAACTGGTGCCAAAGCATGGTATTGAGATCGACTTCATTAAGGTGAAAGGCCTGCGTGGTCAAGGCATTAGCAAGCTAATTAAAGCGCCGTTCCAGATTATTAATGCCATACTTCAAGCCAGACGACATATTAAAGCATGGCAACCTGATGTGGTGCTTGGCATGGGTGGTTACGTCAGTGGCCCGGGTGGTATCGCGGCTTGGTTATCTGGTATTCCAGTGGTTCTACATGAACAAAATGCAGTGGCAGGTTTAACCAACCAATGGCTGTCTAAGATTGCTAAAAAGGTTTTCCAAGCTTTTACTGGTGCGTTTCCTACCGTAGAAGTGGTGGGTAACCCGGTACGCGAAGATGTTGTTGCCTTAGCTGACCCCGAGCAACGCATGGCTGAGCGTGATGGTGACATCCGCATCTTGGTTATGGGCGGTAGCCAGGGCGCAAAAATCCTGAACGATACCTTGCCAGTAACGATGGCGCAGCTTGGTGAAGGCTTCACTGTGGTGCATCAAGCAGGTAAGAACAATCAACAGCAAGTGATTGAACAATACAAATCACATTCTGTAGATAATGTTCAAGTGACTGAATTTATTGATGATGTGGCGCAAGCTTATGAGTGGGCAGATCTATTAGTGTGTCGCTCTGGTGCATTAACCGTATCTGAAGTGTCTGCTGCTGGTGTAGGTTCTATTTTCGTTCCGTTTATGCACAAAGACAGACAACAAGCGTTGAATGCCGATCATTTAGTCGAATGTGGCGCGGCGTTAATGATTGAACAGCCTCAACTAACGGCTGATAAGCTCGCGAACACTATCGCGCAGCTTGATAGAAATGAATTAAAAATGATGGCAACAAAAGCTCGTCAAGCCGCCAAGCTTGATGCTGATGTGACTGTCGCTGAAGCGATCAAAGCTTTAGCAAAATAATGAGATTGAATTGATGACGATTGAACATACCCAAGACTTAGCGCAAATCCGTGCAATGGTGCCAGAGATGCGCCGTGTTAAATCTATCCACTTCATTGGTATTGGTGGTGCCGGAATGAGCGGGATTGCTGAAGTCTTGCTTAATGAAGGCTACCAGATCACAGGTTCTGATATTGCTCAAAACCCAGTGACAGAACGCTTAGTTAGCAAGGGGGCTACTGTTTACGTTGGTCACCAAGCGAGTAACGTTGCCGACGCAAGTGTGGTGGTGGTTTCAACCGCTATCAACGAAGAAAACCCAGAAATTATTGCAGCTCGTGAAGCGCGCACACCGATCGTTCGTCGTGCAGAAATGCTGGCTGAGCTGATGCGTTTTCGTCACGGTATTGCTGTGGCAGGTACGCACGGTAAAACAACCACGACTGCGCTAGTGACACAGATTTACTCGGAAGCAGACCTAGATCCAACCTTTGTAAACGGTGGTTTGGTGAAAAGTGCCGGCACTAACGCACGTTTAGGTTCAAGCCGTATTCTTATCGCTGAAGCCGATGAGAGTGATGCTTCATTCTTACATCTGCAACCAATGGTTAGTATCGTCACTAACATCGAAGCGGATCATATGGATACTTACGGCGGCGATTTTGAAACGCTGAAGCAGACGTTTATTGATTTCTTACATAACCTGCCATTCTACGGCCAGGCTGTGATGTGTGTTGATGATCCTGTAGTGCGTGAGCTTATACCTCAGGTTAGCCGCCAAGTGATTACTTACGGCTTCTCAGAAGATGCTGATATCCGTATTGAAAACTACGTACAAGAAGGTCAGCAAGGCAAATTCACGGTGGTACGTGAAGGTAAAGCTAACCTTGATATTACGCTAAACATTCCGGGTCGTCACAATGCATTGAATGCATCCGCTGCGATTGCTGTTGCAACAGAAGATGACATCAGCGATGAAGCGATTCTAAAAGCGATGGCGGGAACCGAAGGCACGGGTCGTCGTTTCGATCATCTAGGTGAGTACGAAACAGGTAAAGGCGTTGCAATGCTGGTTGATGATTACGGTCATCACCCAACCGAAGTGGACGTAACCATTCAAGCAGCACGAAGTGGTTGGACTGATAAGCGTCTTGTTATGATCTTCCAACCGCACCGTTACAGCCGTACTCGTGATCTATATGACGATTTTGCGAATGTTCTTGAGCAAGTTGATGTACTTATTCTATTAGATGTTTATTCTGCAGGTGAGAAACCAATTGCAGGGGCTGATGGGCGTTCATTAAGTCGAACTATTCGCGGGCGTGGTAAGATAGATCCAATTTTTGTTGCCGATATCAACGCACTGCCATCGGCTTTAGCCAACGTAATTCAAGGTGGTGACCTTGTTTTAACGCAGGGTGCGGGCGATGTTGGCCGAGTAGCGAAGCTGTTGGAATCATTGCAGTTAGACATTAATAAGATGCAGAACGCGTAACAGAATACTGTCTACAGACTGTGGTCAATCGCTCACTTCTTGCGATTGACCTAAAATTGACCAAAAATCTTATTATCAACGTTTGATAGTTTAATTTTGCTCAGTATAATTCATAGGTTAAAGTAAGTGCTTTTACCTCTATTACGAAGATAGGGAATAGAATTGCGAACCAACGACAGGGAATGCGGGCTTTGGTAGAAAGTACTTTTAGCGAAAACCGCCACCTATTCAGTTTACCGTCGCTCAAGAAACACGCCTTAGGCGGGTCTTTTTTTGTCATGGTATTGCTATTCATTGGATTTCTTTTCTATACCACACTGACTTGGATGTGGGACGATCAGCGATTGCCTCTCTCTAAAATAGTACTGCAAGGCGACTTAACTTATGTAACCGCTGGTGATGTTCAACATGCCTTTAGCGAGCTAGAGCATATTGGAACATTCATGTCTCAAGATATTGGCGTGTTGCAACACAGTTTAGAAGCGTTGCCTTGGGTTTCTGTTGTCTCGATTCGTAAGCAGTGGCCAGACACAATAAAAGTATTTTTGACTGAGTATCATGCGACAGCTATCTGGAATGGCAATATGCTGTTGAATGAAGATGGTCAGGTGTTTAATGGTGATATTGGCCTTTTGAAGGGTGATAGAGTTAAACTTTACGGTCCAGATGGCACTAGCCAACAAGTGATTGAAAAGTGGCGACAGATAACGCCTTTAATTAACAGCCTAGGGTTAACCGTTACCTCGCTCGTTCTCAATGAGCGTCGCGCCTGGCAAATCATTCTAGACAACGGTATTCGTTTAGAATTAGGTAAAGATTTTTTAGATGAGCGTGTTGAGCGCTTTATTTCGCTTTACAACGAATTAGGTAGTAAGGCGAATCAAGTGAGCTACATCGACCTCAGGTACGATACGGGAGCCGCTGTAGGCTGGTTTCCAGAGCAAGAGTTAGAAGAGAGTACAGATGACTAAGACCGCAGATGACAACATAATCGTTGGTCTTGATATAGGCACTGCGACCATATCAGCTCTAGTTGGTGAAATATTGCCTGATGGTCAAATCAATATCATTGGTTCTGGGCAAAGCCCATCCAGAGGTATGGATAAAGGTGGTGTAAACGACCTAGAGTCGGTAGTTAAGTCGGTTCAGCGAGCTATTGATCAAGCAGAGTTGATGGCGGAATGCCAAATCAGCAATGTATTTATCTCGCTATCGGGTAAACATATCGCAAGCCGAATTGAAAAAGGCATGGGCACTATCTCTGATGAAGAAGTGTCTCAAGACGATATGGATCGAGCGATCCATACCGCGAAATCAATTAAAATAGGTGATGAGCAGAGAATTCTGCACGTGATCCCACAAGAATTTACCATTGATTATCAAGAAGGGATTAAGAACCCACTTGGTTTATCTGGTGTTCGAATGGAAGTCAGTGTTCACCTAATTTCTTGCCATAGCGACATGGCGAGAAACATTATTAAAGCTGTTGAACGATGTGGTCTCACTGTAGAACAAATCGTGTTTTCAGGACTTGCCTCAAGTAATGCGGTAATTACTGACGACGAGAGAGAGCTTGGAGTCTGTGTTGTTGATATTGGTGCTGGTACGATGGATATTTCCATTTGGACTGGCGGCGCACTGCGACACACAGAAGTCTTTTCCTACGCAGGAAATGCAGTAACCAGTGATATTGCCTTCGCTTTTGGCACGCCAGTGAGCGATGCTGAAGAGATAAAAGTAAACCATGGTTGCGCTCTGAGTGAACTCGTAAGCAAGGATGATTCTGTTAACGTCCCTAGTGTAGGTGGCCGTCCATCGAGAAGTTTGCAAAGACAAACTTTGTCGGAAGTGATTGAACCACGTTACACTGAACTTATGGGGCTCGTTAACCAAACTATTGATACGGTTCAATTACAGCTACGAGATGAAGGTATTAAACACCACCTTGCAGCTGGCGTCGTTCTCACTGGTGGAGCGGCACAAATTGACGGATTGGTAGAGTGTGCGGAACGTGTTTTCCGCAATCAAGTTCGAGTTGGTAAGCCGTTAGAAGTTAGTGGTTTAACCGACTATGTTAAAGAGCCGTATCATTCTACGGCGGTTGGTTTACTTCATTACGCAAGAGATTGTCAGATCAGCGATGAAGGTGATTACAGCGAACCTAAGCGTTCAGCACCTTCTATGTCTGGTTTATTTGGTAAATTGCGTAATTGGATACAAAAAGAGTTTTAACCTGAGTTGCAGGAAAAAACGGAGATAACACATGTTTGAACCGATGATGGAAATGTCTGACGATGCAGTAATTAAAGTCGTTGGAGTTGGTGGCGGTGGCGGTAACGCTGTTGAGCACATGGTGCGTGAATCAATCGAAGGTGTAGAATTCATCAGTGTTAACACTGATGCACAAGCACTTCGTAAAACAAGCGTTAGCAGCGTGATCCAAATTGGTGGTGATATCACTAAAGGTTTGGGCGCTGGTGCAAACCCACAAGTAGGCCGTGATGCAGCTCTCGAAGATCGAGAAAGAATTAAAGAAGTTCTAACTGGCGCCGATATGGTATTTATCGCAGCTGGTATGGGCGGTGGTACGGGTACAGGTGCTGCTCCAGTTATTGCTGAAGTTGCGAAAGAGCTGGGTGTGCTAACGGTTGCTGTTGTAACTAAGCCATTTAGCTTCGAAGGCAAAAAACGTTTAGCGTTTGCTGAGCAAGGTATCGAAGAGCTTTCTAAGCATGTGGATTCTTTAATTACGATTCCAAATGAAAAGCTACTTAAGGTACTTGGCCGCGGCGTCACTCTGCTAGAAGCTTTCGCAAGTGCAAATGATGTACTTAAAAATGCTGTACAAGGTATCGCTGAGCTAATTACTCGCCCAGGTATGATTAACGTCGATTTCGCGGATGTTCGCACCGTAATGTCAGAGATGGGTCATGCAATGATGGGTAGCGGTATCGCAAAAGGCGAAGACCGTGCTGAAGAAGCTGCTGAAACGGCAATTTCTAGCCCACTACTAGAAGACATCGACCTAGCTGGCGCTCGTGGCGTTCTTGTGAATATCACAGCAGGCCTAGATATGCGCTTAGATGAATTCGAAACAGTAGGTAATACAGTTAAGGCATTCGCATCTGATAACGCAACAGTTGTGATTGGTACTTCTCTAGACCCTGATATGACGGATGAAATCCGTGTAACTGTTGTAGCAACAGGTATCGGCACAGAGAAAAAACCAGACATTACATTAGTTGCTGGTGGTAAAGCTAAGGTTGCACCAACTCCTCAACCACAGGTCGCGGCTCAAACTGCACCAAAAGTGGAAGATAAAGTGGCACAACCATTGCAAGAAAAAACTGAGGTAAAACCTCAAGTTAAGCCGCAGCCAACAACGTCACCTGTTTCTTCAGGTACAGGCGCTAGCCAAAGTGCAGCACCTAAAGCTGAGAAAGAGAGTGGATACTTAGATATTCCGGCATTCTTACGACGTCAGGCTGATTAACAAATACCCAAAGTTTGACTATCGTCGAATTAATGGTAAAATTCGCGGTCGGTAAATACTGACCGTGATTTGTAGCACTGATAACGAGGCAAGCAGATGATCAGACAACGTACTCTGAAAGAAATTGTGAAAACAACTGGTGTGGGTCTCCACTCTGGTCGTAAAGTCACACTTACTCTTCGCCCGGCAGCTGCAAATACAGGTATTGTTTATCGTCGTACAGATGTAAATCCACCTGTAGATTTCCCAGCTGATCCAGCGTCAGTTCGTGACACTATGTTATGTACTGCTCTTGTTAATGACGAAGGCGTACGTATCTCTACAGTGGAACACCTTAATGCAGCTCTAGCGGGTATGGGTATCGACAACATTATTGTTGAAGTCGATGCACCAGAGATCCCAATTATGGATGGTAGCGCAAGCCCATTCGTATACTTGCTACAGCAAGCGGGTGTAGAAACACTGAATGCAGCGAAACGTTTTATTCGAATCAAAAAGCCAATCCGTTTTGAAGATGGCGATAAGTGGGCAGAGTTTGTGCCATTTAACGGCTTCCGTATGGACTTCGAAATCGAATTCAACCATCCAGCAATTGAATCTGATGAACAGCACCTGTTGTTTGATTTTTCTTCACAAGGCTTTGTGAAAGAAATTTCTCGTGCTCGTACCTTCGGCTTCATGCGTGATATTGAATACCTACAATCACAAAACTTGTGTTTGGGTGGTAGCTTTGATTGCGCAATCGTACTAGACGAATACCGAATTCTTAATGAAGAAGGTCTACGTTTCGAAAACGAGTTCGTAACGCATAAAGTGCTAGATGCGATTGGTGACCTTTACATGTGTGGACACGCTATTATCGGTGAGTTCCGAGCATACAAATCAGGTCACGGCCTAAATAATCAACTACTACGCGCAGTACTTGCTGATGCAGAAGCTTGGGAATGGGCAACATTCGAAGAAGAGGTTGGCTCTCCTGTTGCGTTTGCTGAACCAGGAATGGTTCTAGCGTAATTGTTGTTTACGACAATATAAGATTTTGAAAACCAGGTCATTGACCTGGTTTTTTTGTATCTATTTTCCAGATACAGTGTCGTCAGTATTTAAAAGTTGCCTAGTATTTGGCTACAGTCTGGCTAATCCATCAACAATTAGAAAGAAAAGTACCAAGCACATCAAACAAATGGGGTTATAAATGGTCGTTGGTGTGAAAATTACTTACACTAGAGGGCATTAATTTTAACTGAAGCCTTGAAAACTCTACTCTCAAGTACAATATCAAAGATACTAGATTTATCTCAGTATCCTTGGTTAGTAACTAAAGACTAGTTTATAGCTAGTAGAGACTGACGGCATTTAAAATAGATCGCGGACGATCTGAGAACGAAGAGATTCCAAGCACATGATTACTAAGCTGCTGACAAAGGTAATTGGCAGTCGCAATGACAGAACACTGCGCCGCCTTAGAAAAATTGTAAAAGAAATTAATAACTTCGAACCAACGTTTGAAGCTCTTTCAGACGATGAACTAAAAGCAAAAACGGTTGAGTTTCGTGAGCGCTTAGATAAAGGTGAATCGTTAGATCAACTTCTACCTGAAGCATTCGCTACGGTACGTGAAGCGTCGAAGCGTGTTTACGGCATGCGTCACTTTGACGTGCAAATGATTGGTGGCATGGTTCTAAATGCTGGCCAAATTGCAGAGATGCGTACTGGTGAAGGTAAGACACTTACCGCAACCCTACCAGCTTATCTAAACGCGCTACCAAGCAAAGGTGTTCACGTAATAACGGTGAACGATTACCTAGCGAAGCGTGATGCGGAAACAAACCGCCCATTATTTGAATTCCTTGGCATGACTGTTGGCGTGAATGTGGCAAACATGGCTCCGCCAGAGAAAAAAGAAGCGTACCAAGCTGACATCCTATACGGAACAAACAACGAGTTTGGTTTTGATTACCTTCGTGACAACATGGCTTTCCGTGCTGAAGACCGAGTTCAACGTGAGCGCTTCTTTGCTGTAGTCGATGAGGTTGACTCAATCTTAATTGATGAAGCTCGTACTCCGTTAATTATCTCTGGCCCCGCTGAAGATAGTTCTGACCTTTATACGCGCATTAACACTCTAATTCCTTCTCTAGAGCGTCAAGATAAAGAAGATTCAGAAGAGTACCGTGGTGAAGGTCACTACACCATGGACGAAAAATCAAAACAGGTTCACCTGACTGAAAACGGTCAAGAGTTTGTAGAAGAACTAATGGTCAAAAACGGCTTGATGGAAGAGGGTGACACACTTTACTCTCCAACCAATATCAGCCTATTGCACCATGTGAATGCTGCGCTTCGTGCACACGTATTGTTTGAGAAAAACGTCGACTACATCGTTACTGAAGAAGGCGAAGTGGTTATCGTTGATGAACATACTGGTCGTACTATGCCAGGTCGTCGTTGGTCTGAAGGTTTACACCAAGCTGTTGAAGCTAAAGAAGGTGTGAAGATTCAAAATGAAAACCAAACATTAGCATCGATCACATTCCAGAATTTCTTCCGTCTGTATGAAAAACTGTCAGGTATGACAGGTACTGCTGATACAGAAGCGTTCGAATTCCAGTCTATCTACGGCCTAGAAACGGTGGTTATCCCAACCAACAAGCCTATGGTTCGTAACGATATGCCAGATGTGGTTTATCGTACTGAAGAAGACAAGTTCAATGCGATCATTGAAGACATCAAAGACCGTGTAGCGGCTGGTCAGCCATCACTGGTTGGTACAGTTTCTATCGAGAAATCTGAACTGCTGTCTAACGCATTGAAAAAATCAAAAATTAAGCACAACGTTCTAAATGCTAAGTTTCATGAAATGGAAGCTGAGATCGTTGCACAAGCTGGTATGCCTGGTGCGGTAACTATCGCAACTAACATGGCCGGTCGTGGTACCGATATCGTGCTAGGTGGTAGCTGGCAGGCACAACTTGAGAAGATAGAGAACCCAACCAAAGAGCAGATCGAGAAGATCAAAGCTGATTGGAGAATCATTCACGATAAAGTACTTGAGTCAGGTGGTCTGCACATCATTGGTACTGAGCGTCATGAATCTCGCCGTATCGATAACCAGCTACGTGGTCGTTCTGGTCGTCAAGGTGATGCGGGTTCTTCTCGTTTCTACCTATCAATGGAAGATTCTCTACTACGTATATTTACGTCTGATCGTATGGCTGGTCTTATCCAAAGTGGTATGGACGAAGGCGAAGCGATTGAATCTAAGATGCTGTCTCGCTCAATTGAAAAAGCACAACGTAAAGTGGAAGGTCGTAACTTCGACATCCGTAAGCAGCTTCTTGAGTACGATGATGTAGCCAATGACCAACGTAAGGTTGTTTATGAGCTACGTGATGAACTGATGAGTTCAGATGACATCAGTGAAATGATCGAACACAACCGTGAAGATGTACTGGCGTCAGTTATTGATGAATACATCGCTCCTCAGTCTCTTGAAGATATGTGGGATATTGCGGGTCTGCAAGATCGTCTGAAGAATGACTTCGATCTAGACTTTGACATTCAAGGTTGGTTAGACGAAGACGACAAGCTTTATGAAGAAGCATTGCGTGAGCGCATTCTTGGTATGGCGGTTGATTCTTACAAACAGAAAGAAGAAGTGGTTGGTGCTCAAGTACTGCGTAACTTCGAGAAGTCTGTGATGCTACAAACGCTAGACGGCCTTTGGAAAGAGCACTTGGCTGCGATGGATCACCTTCGTCAAGGTATCCACTTACGTGGTTATGCTCAGAAGAACCCGAAACAAGAGTATAAGCGCGAGTCGTTTGAACTGTTTGAAGGCCTACTAGATGTACTGAAAACAGACGTTGTGACCATCCTTTCTAAAGTTCGTGTTCAGCAACAAGAAGAAGTTGAAAAGATGGAAGCTCAACGTCAAGCTCAAGCTGAACAAGCGGCGCGTCGTGCACAAGCACAACATGCAACGGCTGAAAACCAGCTAGCTGACGATGAAGCGGATGCGGCATCTCCACAAACGGTAGTACGCGATGAGCGTAAAGTGGGTCGTAACGAACCATGTCCATGTGGAAGTGGTAAGAAGTACAAACAGTGTCACGGTAAAATAGACTAAGTCTGGTGAATCGTTGCTGTAACGGATGATTGTAGTGTCGGAGGTACTCACTTACTAACGTAAGCTCCGTGCCTCCTCCTTGCACTCACCACGTCACAGCTTAGCTTCACACAAACTTATTGATAAAAAGAGTCGCTTAGGCGGCTCTTTTTGTATGTGAAAATAATAAGGTTTCGATAGCGTCATCATCGAGAGTGAGGGACGAGCGAATCGGGGATCTTTCGAACTAACAAGAGAGCAGATTCCCTATCTAATTCGTTCCTCATTGTAGGGAATGACGCTAGGGACATAGAAGGAACACCATCATATGAAAAGAATCCACATTGTAGCGGGCATCATCTTCAATCAAGATAAGTCACAGGTATTTATCACTAAGCGCCCAGACGATAAACACAAAGGCGGTTTTTGGGAATTTCCAGGTGGCAAGGTTGAAGCGGGCGAAACCATCGAACAAGCAATGACTCGTGAGCTTGATGAAGAGATTGGTATTAAGGTGACAGAACAGACTTTGTTTGAACACCTTGAGTTTGACTATACGGATAAGTCACTTAAGTTTGATTTCATCCTTGTGACCGAATTCGAGCAACAGCCTTATGGTAAAGAAGGTCAACAAGGTGAATGGGTCGATCTTGAATCATTGAGTCAATACGCCTTCCCCGAAGCAAACGTGCCAATTTTAGAGCGAGTAATAAAAGAGTTTTCGTAATTGCTAGCCTGAGTTTGAGATTGTTGTTAGTTTAAAGAGATTAATCGATTGAACGTTGCTGCAAGAGATAAGTGGCAACGGTAACCAAAACAATGGAGATATTCGCAGTGGTAAGAATTGCAATTGCAGGAGCAGCTGGCCGTATGGGTCGTAACTTGGTGAAAGCCGCTCACCATAATTCAGAAGCAAGCGTTGGTGCTGGTTCAGAACGTCCAGAATCATCTTTGGTCGGTGTTGACGTCGGCGAGTTATGCGGTGAAGGTCGTTTTGATGTGGCTCTAGTTGATGACCTTTCGAAAGCGATTGAACAGTTTGACGTGATCGTCGACTTTACCGCACCTGTAAGCACATTAGCGAATATTGAACTTTGTAAACGTCACGGTAAAAAACTGATCATCGGCACTACGGGTTTCTCTGAAGAAGAAAAGCAGGTTATCGATGCGGCTTCAAAAGAAATGGCTATCGTAATGGCACCGAACTATAGCGTTGGCGTGAACTTGGTTTTTAAGCTGTTAGAGAAGGCCGCTAAAGTGATGGGCGATTACTGTGATGTTGAAATCGTAGAGGCTCACCACCGTCATAAAGTCGATGCGCCGTCAGGTACTGCGATCGGCATGGGTGAAGCGATCGCTGGTGCGATGGGCAATGAGCTAAACGATGTCGCTGTATGGTCACGCGAAGGCATTACGGGCGAGCGTACAAAAGATGAGATTGGTTTTGCGACAATCCGTGCCGGTGACATCATTGGCGAGCATACCGCAATGTTTGCTGATATTGGTGAGCGCGTTGAAATTACCCATAAAGCCACGGATAGAATGACCTTTGCTAATGGCGCAATCAAGGCAGCTGTTTGGCTAAATGATAAGCCAGCAGGCTTTTATACCATGACAGACGTCCTTGGTTTAAACGATCTGTAAATAGATATTTATGCGCTGGCAATTGCCGGCGCTTTCTTTATTTGGTGGCTTTTCCTTAAGAATTCCTCTTCTACGATCTTCCTTCTACTTTCTTCTTATCGCCACTTTCCCTCTATTTTTATGCTATTTATGCAGGCTTTAGTGTGCTTTTTGTTTTAGATCTTTAAATTATCATGTTTTCTCTTGGTATTTATCGATTGCGTTTTGTCGCTGATATTTTTGGCACTCTATGGTTAGCTAAAATGACGGGTGAAAATTAGAAAATCGTAATATTCCTATTAATTGAGTATGAAAGTTGAACTTTTGAAGCTTTGGTAAAGGAAATTGAATTAGTTCTTACAAATGTTTAATTTCTTTTGCGTTAAATGTTGACACGTATCACGCAGATCACTAAAATACCGCCAATTTGTCTAATTTCCATAAACACGCAGTTTTTGGTGTTGCAGGAAGGTAGATTTGCAAATTAAATCAATTTTAATGCATTTTTATTTCTGGAGGTTGTCTTGAAGAAGTCAGCACTACTCGTCCTAGAAGATGGGACAGTATTTCACGGTGAAGCCATTGGCGCTGTAGGTTCTGCAGTTGGTGAAGTCGTTTTTAATACCTCGATGACGGGGTACCAAGAAATCCTCACTGATCCTTCCTATTCTCAGCAAATCGTTACCCTTACTTACCCTCACATTGGCAATACCGGAACCAATTCCGAAGATGAAGAATCTTCTTCAATCCATGCTCAAGGCCTTGTGATTCGCGATCTCCCTCTAATCGCTTCTAACTTCCGTAATGAACAATCCCTTTCTGATTACCTTAAGTCGCAAAACGTTATTGGTATCGCTGATATCGATACTCGTAAGCTGACGCGTATTCTTCGTGAAAAAGGCGCACAGAACGGTTGTATCGTAGCTGGCTCTTCAGTAAATGATGGAAATTTAGACGAAGCTTTGGCTCTAGCTAAAGCAAAAGAATTCCCTGGCCTGAAAGGTATGGACCTTGCGAAAGAAGTTACAACAAAAGAAGCGTATCAATGGAAACAAGGTTCGTGGACGCTTACGGGTGGACTTCCTGAAGCGAAAGCAGACTCTGAATTGCCATACCACGTTGTTGCTTATGACTTCGGTGCAAAACGAAACATCTTACGAATGCTTGTTGACCGCGGCTGCCGCCTAACGGTTGTTCCTGCTGAAACTTCTGCTGAAGAAGTACTTGCTCTGAACCCAGACGGTGTTTTCCTTTCAAATGGCCCTGGTGACCCAGAACCATGTACTTACGCAATTGAAGCAACAAAAGTGTTCCTAGAAAAAGGTTTACCAATCTTTGGTATCTGTCTAGGTCACCAGATTCTTGCTCTTGCGTCAGGCGCTAAGACAGTGAAAATGAAGTTTGGTCACCACGGTGCAAACCACCCGGTTAAAGATTTAGAACGTGATGTTGTGATGATTACTTCACAAAACCACGGCTTTGCTGCTGACGAAGATACGCTTCCAGAGACATTACGAGCGACTCATAAGTCTCTATTTGATGGTTCTCTACAAGGTATCCACCGTACAGACAAACCAGCATTTAGCTTCCAAGGTCACCCAGAAGCAAGTCCAGGTCCAGAAGATGCGGCGCCGCTATTCGACCACTTCATTGAATTAATTAACCAGTCTGTTGCAAACAAACAAGACAAAGCGTAATCCGGAGTAGTAGATAATGCCAAAACGTACTGACATTAAAAGTGTTCTAATTCTAGGTGCTGGTCCGATTGTTATCGGTCAAGCATGTGAGTTTGATTACTCTGGTGCTCAAGCTTGTAAAGCACTTCGCGAAGAAGGTTACCGAGTTATTCTTGTAAACTCGAACCCAGCGACAATCATGACTGACCCAGACATGGCTGATGCGACTTACATCGAACCTATCCAATGGGAAGTTGTTCGTAACATCATCGCTAAAGAGAAGCCTGATGCAGTTCTACCGACAATGGGCGGCCAAACTGCACTTAACTGTGCGTTAGATTTAGAAAAATACGGCGTACTTGAAGAGTTCGGCGTAGAGATGATTGGCGCAACTGCTGACGCTATCGATAAAGCTGAAGACCGCTCTCGTTTTGATAAAGCAATGAAAGCTATTGGTCTTGAGTGTCCAACGGCTGATACAGCGAAAACGATGGAAGAAGCTTACAAAGTTCAAGAAATGGTTGGTTTCCCTTGTATCATTCGTCCATCGTTTACGATGGGTGGTACAGGCGGTGGTATCGCTTATAACAAAGAAGAATTTGAAGAAATTTGTCGTCGTGGTCTGGATCTTTCTCCAACCAACGAACTTCTAATCGATGAGTCACTTATCGGTTGGAAAGAGTATGAGATGGAAGTGGTTCGCGACAAGAACGACAACTGCATCATCGTATGTGCGATTGAAAACTTTGACCCAATGGGTATTCACACTGGTGACTCGATCACCGTGGCTCCTGCTCAAACGCTAACAGACAAAGAATACCAACTAATGCGTAACGCTTCTCTAGCGGTACTGCGTGAGATTGGTGTTGAAACGGGTGGCTCAAACGTACAGTTTGGTATTAACCCGAAAGATGGCCGTATGGTTATTATCGAGATGAACCCACGTGTATCTCGTTCTTCTGCACTTGCTTCTAAAGCAACAGGTTTCCCAATCGCTAAGATTGCAGCGAAACTGGCTGTTGGCTTTACGCTAGACGAGCTAATGAATGACATCACTGGTGGCGCAACGCCAGCATCATTCGAACCAACAATCGATTACGTAGTAACTAAGATTCCTCGTTTTAACTTCGAGAAGTTTGCAGGTGCTAACGACCGTCTAACGACTCAAATGAAGTCGGTTGGTGAAGTTATGGCTATCGGCCGTAACCAACAAGAATCTCTACAGAAAGCACTTCGCGGTCTAGAAGTTGGCGCAACTGGTTTTGACGAAATGGTCGACCTAGATGCACCTGACGCACTAACGACGATTCGCCATGAGCTTAAAGAAGCTGGTTCTGACCGTATTTGGTACATCGCAGATGCTTTCCGTGCTGGTATGTCAGTTGATGGTGTATTCAACCTAACGCAAATTGACCGTTGGTTCCTAGTTCAAATCGAAGACATCGTAAAACTAGAGCAAGAACTCAAAGCGAAAGGCTTTGCTGGTCTGAATAAAGACGAGCTAATGAAGCTTAAGCGTAAAGGTTTTGCTGATGCTCGCCTATCTAAGATTCTAGGTGTAGCAGAAAGCGAAATCCGTCGTCTACGTGACCAATACGATATTCACCCAGTCTACAAGCGTGTAGATACTTGTGCGGCTGAGTTCTCTTCTGATACGGCTTACATGTACTCATCTTACGATGATGAATGTGAGTCGAACCCAACAGACAAAGAGAAAATCATGATCTTAGGCGGCGGTCCAAACCGTATCGGCCAAGGTATTGAATTCGATTACTGTTGTGTACATGCATCTCTAGCACTACGTGAAGATGGCTACGAAACAATCATGGTTAACTGTAACCCTGAGACAGTTTCGACAGACTATGATACGTCTGACCGTCTGTACTTTGAACCAGTAACTCTGGAAGACGTACTAGCAATCGTTCGTGTTGAGAAGCCAAAAGGCGTTATCGTTCAGTACGGTGGTCAAACACCACTGAAACTGGCTCGTGAGCTTGAAGCTGCTGGCGTACCAATCATTGGTACTAGCCCAGACGCAATCGACCGTGCAGAAGACCGTGAGCGTTTCCAAGTTGCTGTTGACCGTCTTGGTCTTCTACAACCAGAAAACGCGACAGTAACAACAATGGAGCAAGCGGTAGAGAAATCTCGCGAAATCGGCTTCCCACTGGTTGTTCGTCCTTCTTATGTTCTTGGTGGTCGAGCGATGGAAATCGTATACGACGAGCAAGACTTACGCCGCTACTTCAACGAAGCAGTTAGCGTTTCAAACGAATCTCCAGTACTACTTGATAGCTTCCTAGACGATGCTGTTGAAGTGGACGTTGATGCGATTTGTGACGGTGAGCGTGTTGTTATTGCGGGTATCATGGAGCATATCGAGCAAGCGGGTGTTCACTCAGGTGACTCAGCATGTTCTCTTCCGGCTTACACGTTAAGCCAAGAAATCCAAGACGTAATGCGTGAGCAAGTTGAAAAGCTAGCGTTCGAGTTGGGTGTTCGTGGTCTAATGAATACGCAGTTTGCTGTTAAGAACAACCAAGTGTACCTAATCGAGGTTAACCCTCGTGCAGCACGTACAGTGCCGTTCGTATCGAAAGCAACAGGCGCAGCAGTCGCTAAGATTGCAGCTCGTGTGATGGCAGGTCAATCGTTAGAGTCTCAAGGCTTTACGAAAGAAATCATCCCACCTTACTACTCAGTGAAAGAGGTTGTTCTTCCGTTCAACAAATTCCCTGGTGTTGATCCACTGTTAGGCCCAGAAATGCGCTCTACTGGTGAAGTTATGGGTGTTGGCGCAACGTTTGCTGAAGCATACTCTAAAGCTGAATTGGGTTGTGGTCACATCTACCCTGAAGGTGGTCGTGCATTGCTTTCTGTTCGCGAAGGCGACAAAGAGCGTGTTGTTGACCTAGCATCTAAGCTATCTAAGCTTGGTTACCAGCTAGACGCAACTCACGGTACAGCTGTTATCCTTGGCGAAGCGGGCATTAACCCACGTCTAGTAAACAAGGTACACGAAGGTCGTCCTCACATTCTTGACCGTATCAAGAACAACGAGTACACGTACATCGTGAACACTGCGGCTGGCCGTCAAGCGATTGAAGATTCTAAAGTTCTTCGTCGTGGCGCATTGGCTGAGAAAGTGAACTACACGACTACGCTAAACGCAGCATTCGCGACTTGTATGGCGCACACTGCAGACGCAAAAACGTCAGTAACTTCAGTTCAAGAGCTACACGCACAAGTTAAAGCTTCTCTAGCTTAATAGACTAACGCGTATCGCTGTTAAGCGGATATAAATGCTCAAAGCCCACTCTTCGGAGTGGGCTTTTTTATGTCTGTTATCTGGTGAAAATCTGGTGATGGCTAAATGATGAATATTTGGAATAGGTTACAATCTTGTGTTTCGTTATTGCTCATCTGCAGTGAGTGGTAACTTGTCGCTATACGAGAATTTAAGGCGTTGGGTATATGGAAATCACTCTAGAAATATTGGCTATCTTGTTTGTTGTTGCAACGGCGGCAGGCTTTATTGATGCAATGGCTGGCGGCGGTGGATTGTTGACTCTACCTGCATTGCTAGCGGCCGGAGTGCCACCAACGCAAGCACTGGCAACCAATAAACTTCAAAGCTCATTTGGTAGTTTTTCTGCCAGTTGGTATTTCGTGCGCAACGGCATCGTTAGTATTAAAGAGATGCGCCTCGCGATCTTTTGTACTTTTATTGGCTCTGCAATTGGTGCCGAGTTAGTCCAGCACATTGATGCGAGTTTACTGACTAGCGTGATACCGCTGCTGCTTATCGCTATCTCTCTCTATTTCCTGTTAGCACCCCAAACTAGAGCGTCTGAAGGAAAGCAGAAGATCTCTGAGGCGATGTTTGCTTTGTGTATTGGTGGCGGAGTTGGCTTCTACGATGGCTTTTTTGGCCCAGGAACAGGTTCAATTTTCACGGTATGTTTTGTCGCTATCGGTCACTTCTCTTTAGTGGATGCAACGGCACGCACCAAGATACTTAACTTCACATCGAATATAGCCGCATTGATCTTCTTTATTTTAGCTGGCTTGCCAATTTGGGAATTAGGATTAGTGATGGCAGTTGGTGGTTTTATGGGCGCTCAACTTGGCGCTAAAGTAGTGGTAACAAAAGGGCAGAAATGGATTCGCCCTCTTGTGATCGTGATGTCGATGTTAATGGCGTCTAAACTGCTTTGGGAACAGCATCAACAATGGATTCTATCAGTATTTTAACTCGCGGAGATTGATAGCTGTTTGGTCTCACACAGATATGAATCGGTCTAATCAATCCTTGCAATTCGGGAAAGCTAAACAGGTATTGAGGCTTAATGTTGAGTGTTTTTACGATAGAAAGCGGGATCAAAGCCGGCCCCGTTCCTCCTAGCGCTAGCTGGGCTGCTGCGGTATAGGCATCCATCTCCATCAAGGGTTTAATACCAAACTTTTCTAACACTGAGAGCTGATAAGAGTTGGCAGGGTTGGTCATATCGTTGGTAATCACCAATGGAGGAAGCTCCGTTAGCGGCGACTTACTCACTATGTAAAACGGCTCATCAAATAG
Organism: Vibrio sp. 10N.222.54.E6; assembly: GCF_041473955.1. NCBI lineage: Bacteria > Pseudomonadati > Pseudomonadota > Gammaproteobacteria > Vibrionales > Vibrionaceae > Vibrio > Vibrio sp. 10N.222.54.E6. The sequence continues at coordinate 180,796 of NZ_JBFRTD010000014.1, forward strand.
ATGGAAGGTCATCAATCCATGATGCGGCGGCAGTAAGCCAGCACACAACCCCAAGGTCGCCTTACCAGACTGCACTCGCTCGATAATTCTTGGTGTATGGTTAGTGGTGATGGTGATGTATTTATCTTGCTGGATAAATTGGCCCATCATCTCACCTAAATAACCCGCTATCAGAGACTTAGAGCTATCTAAAGTAATGAGAGTGGTATCTTCCAACTCTTGCTGTTCATAAATAAGCCCTCTAAGTTCATTGAATGTAGGGCCTATGCTCTCGATTAATGCAATCGCATCCGGCGTCAGTTTTATCTGTCGGCCACTCGGCTCGATGAGCTTTTTACCTAGCTTCTTTTCTAAATTCGCAATCCGTTTGCTGACCGCTGATTGGCTGATATAAAGCAAACTGCCTGTGCGGCTCATGGTTTTTGCTTTACTCAGCACCAATAGAGTTTCGATTCCTTCGAGTAACATTGAGTGATATTCATGAAAGTTGGGAATGATTGTTTCAACTTACCTCAAACAACATTCATTCTCTAGATTTGAAACTAAAGGTTTGAACTCAGTTAGGTATTTTAAATTGTGAACGCAAAGTGTCACGAGAGCATTAGAATGGATTGCAGAACGAGCTGGATTAAAAAAGACTCCTTTGCGGAGCCTTTCACTTTGTAACGATAGCTTATTTGATAGCAAAGGTTGGCAGTGATAAGTGCCAACGAATAGCGCCAAGCCTAATCAATAGTGTCGTGAAGACGCCGGCCAAAAAGGCGGTTTCTGAGTCGTGTCCCATGTTGAGCGCCATGGTATGGAAAGTACCACCAATGATACAAGCGGTCGCATAGACTTCACTTCTTAGAATCATTGGCACTTCGCGTGCAAGCACGTCACGGATAATACCGCCACCACAGCCTGTGATAACACCCATGATAATGGCCACTAATGCCGAGTCTTGATAAATCAGTGCTTTTTCTACACCAATACCAACAAACACCGCTAAGCCGATCGCATCACATACCGGCAATATCCACCAAGCCAGACGCTTTGGACGTCTTACTATAATCATGGTCAGCAAACAGGTGGTGATGATAACCCAAAGGTAGGTGGTATCGGTGATCCAAAACACGGGAGTTGCTCCTAGTGCCATGTCACGAATAGTACCGCCGCCAATCGCGGTTACACTGCCTAGAACGGCTACGCCAAAGGGATCCATCTTAAGACGGCCAGCGACAAATACGCCTGAGACGGCAAAGATGGCGGTGCCAAATAAATCGATAATATAAAGCAGCATGGAGTCCATGATACTGGTGCTCTTATAGTTAAAATTGTAGGGACAGGTCGGTGGCGAATTGTACGAAAAAACGCTGCAAATAGTTAGTGATTTTGCCTAGCTCTATCGAAGAAATCGCACACTTGTTGGATTGCTTTCAAAGTTCTTGTTGTCGGGCGATTAATCCAGTCAGAATTAAGTGACCAAATCTGATTTTGAGCAACTGCCGGGATCTCATCTTCCCAAGTTTGCCACATGGTTCCATTCTCAATTGCGTGCTGAGAAGTGAAGATCACTTGCGGCTTCCTTAACACAACTTGTTCAATGCCAACTTGCGGGTAAGGGGAAGCACTGTCTTCGAAAATATTGTGGCCACCACAAAACTCAAACACCTCACTTGGCCAGTGTCCTTGAGCAACAGTGATGATCGGCTTCTCACTGAGTTGGTAGAAGTAGTTTACTGGCTCGGCATCTTTGTATTTTAGTCTCAACGCGTTGAGCTGCTCTCTGTATTGTTGAGCGTTATTTTCGCCAATACTTGGATCGCTTGCGAATTGGCTAAGTTGCTCAATATTGGTCGCGATGTTATCTAGGCTCTTGGTTTTTGAGTAATAAATATTAAAACCAAATTGCTCCAGTTTCGCGAGTTCTCTGGGCGGGTTTCCAGCTGGCCATGCGAGAATGAGATCCGGTTGCAGGGCGATGATCTTCTCAACCTTGATGCCTTGGTAATTCGCCACTTTCTCTAGCTTGTCAGCTTGTAGTGGATAATCACTTCGCTCACTCACCGCAACAAGCTTATCACCTAAACCAGCGCTGTATGCGAGTTCAGTGGCATGAGGAGCAAGGCTAACCACACGTTGAGCAGGTTGAACTTTTTCTGAAATCAGTAGTGCTTCTTCTGCAAATGATAAAGGCAGCCATAAGCTGGAAGACAAAATAGTAAGGCTTGTAACAAGTGCTGATGGTTTCACTCTAAATCCCTTGGTGAACAAATAGTAAGATTAGGCTTTGTAAAAATATCCAGATAGCGATGCGACCAAACAGCAGTTTTTGAACTTGAGACAAGTGCAGGGCTGAAGGAGCGATTCTGCCGCCTAATTTTGCTCGAATAGCTTTGGTGTTGTCGTAAATCGCAGGGCCGCCCAGTGACAGCTCAAGCTTGTTGCCGACAGCAGTAATCAACCATGCTGGGCCGGGCAATGGCCAAGATCGACTCTGAACGAGCATCATCTTGAATGTGTGAGACGCTTTATCACCACATACAATCATTAAGGCAAACAATCGCATCGGTATAAATTCTAAGATAGCGACGATCTTGATTGCCGTTGATCCAAATGGAGAGAACTGCTTACGGCTTGGTGACCACGCTCGCGCTAATTCGACAATCAGGCGATACATTAAAGCTGCAATTCCACCACCAATGGCGTACCAGAATAAAACACAAACCACATTACGAGCGTAACCCATGATGATAGTTTCAGCAGCGGCTTTGCCAAGCCCAAGTGATGACAATGATTCAGTTTGACGATTAACAATCGGCGCCAATAACTGACGAGCCGTGGCTTTATCTTCTCGGCCAAGTGCTTTGATCAACTGATTTGCCAACTTTTCATTGTTACGCCAATCAATAGCGAGTAACAACAGCGCTAATTCAAACAGTTGTGATTGCCAAACCAGTGGCTGCAGTGCCAATAGAATAACCAGAGCCGGTAAAACCATTAACCCCCAAGCTAAAGTGCCTGAGATTAAGCTTTGGGAATAATTTTGATTGTTATTAACCTTGGTTGCTAAAAGTTCAGCAAACTTATGCCATAAGGTCGTGGGATGTGCGGCATGGGGGATAGGTAAAATTAAATGAAAAAGCAGTGCTCCCCACATTACAAGGAGCACGCCATTTGCAAATACCTGATCAAACAGTGTTTGCATGTCTAGTCGCTTACTTTAGTAGGGCAACCATCTTGATAACCATCTCAGAAGAGCTTTGCGCTGCAAGTGGCAGGAACTCTTCGAAGCTCATTGGTGATTCTTTGTCTGCAACGTCAGAGATTGCACGAACAACCACGAATGGTACTTGGAATTGGTGACAAGCTTGAGCGATAGCCGATGCTTCCATCTCTACAGCAACTACTGATGGGAAGTGCTTGCGGATGAACGCTTGGCGTTCTGCTGTGCAAACAAATGCGTCGCCAGTACAGATAAGGCCGCGAACGGCGTGCTTATCTTCCATTTGTGCTAGAGCTTGTTCAGCAACAGCCATCAGTTTGTCGTCAGCTTTGAACGCTGCTGGTTGACCTGCCATTTGACCAATTTCGTAACCGAAAGCTGTTACGTCTGCATCGTGGTGACGAACTTCAGTAGAGATAACCACATCGCCAAGGTTTAGCGTTGAATCAAAACCGCCAGCAGAGCCAGTATTTAATACTACATCTGGTTGGTATTCGCTTAGCAGGATTGAAGTACCAACAGCCGCTGCTACTTTACCAATGCCTGATTGAAGCAAAACAACGTCAACACCATTTAGCTGACCAGAGAAAAAGGTACAACCGCCTTTATTAACTTCAGTAATGTCTGAAATTGCTGCTTTTAGGATCGCAACTTCTTGCTCCATTGCGCCAATGATGCCGATTTTCATGTGTAGTCTCTTAATAAAAATTATTTAAACAGTAGAGCGAAATTGTAACATGGAAGAGAAGTGTCGAGCGACTGCCCAGAAGCACTTCTCATCCGAATACAGACGATTTATCTGTGTATTCTTTTATCTATTTGATTAAGCCTTCGCTTTTCAAGCTAGCACGAAGTTGATCCGCTCGTTTTCGGTTGACGCCAAAGTCAGAATGGCCAGTGCGAGACTCTGAACGCACGATCAGTTTGCCATCAGTGATCTTAAGCTCTAAGTCATCGACAAAGCGCATGATGCGAGAGGTACATTCAACACGCAGGTAATCTTCTGTTTTGCTCGCGGTTTTCGAACCTGGTAAGGTCAGCGCAACCTGCTCAATCGCATCTAAGTTTGCTGAATCTGATAACTCAAACGCGGCCAATGCATGCTGCTCACGGTCATCTTGAGTTGATACGCAGTTTGGTTTGTCTCCACAAGGTGATGAAGTTCTGTCTTTCATGTCCGTGATTCCTTGGCTGCAAGCGGTTAAAGTCAAAAGAGATAGAGAAAGGAGAGCGGCTTTTTTCATCGTGATTCCTATGATGTTGTTTTTGTAGTTCTCGCTATTGGTTCTTTTGCGATTGTTCTACTTATTTATCGTTGTGCTTGTTATCAAACGTATCGAATTGAAAAAAGGATCCATCATTGGATCCTTTTTTATAGTAACGAATTGAGTAATAAAGAAAACCCTATATCAATCACACTTCTAGGTAGTCCAAGATCCCTTCTGCGGCTTTACGGCCTTCATCGATAGCGGTTACCACTAAGTCAGATCCTCGAACAGCATCGCCACCGGCAAATATCTTGCTGTTGGTGGTTTGGTATTGAAACTCTTGTTTGCCGGGAGCTTTGATACGCCCCCATTGGTCGAGCTCTACACCAAATGGTTCTAGCCACTCCATTGCATGAGGTTGGAAACCAAATGCCATGATCACGGCATCAGCCTCAAGAACATGCTCACTGCCTTCAACCGGTTCAGGACGACGGCGGCCTGCCTCATCTGGTTCACCCAAGGCTGTTTTCACCACTTTTACGCCAGTCACATGACCGGATGAATCGGTTTCCAGTGCTAATGGTTGAAGGTTGAACATGAACTTCACGCCTTCTTCTTTCGCATTCTTCACCTCACGGCGAGAGCCCGGCATATTGGCTTCATCTCGGCGGTAAGCACAGACAACATTAGCTGCATGTTGGCGAATCGAGGTTCGGACACAGTCCATGGCTGTATCACCACCACCAAGCACAACCACTTTTTTGCCTTTCATGTCGATGAATGGCGTTGGGTTATCCAGCTCCATGACCTTGTAGGTGTTGGAAACAAGAAATGGTAGGGCATCATAAACGCCCGGTGCTTCTTCGTTGTCTAACCCAGCACGCATATTTTTATAGGTGCCGACACCCAAGAAAACAGCATCATAGTCATCGACCAGTTGTTGCAGTTGAACATCTTTACCGACTTCGGTATTCATCTTAAATTCCACGCCCATTCCACTAAAGATACGGCGACGGTTTTCCATGATGCCTTTCTCAAGCTTGAACGATGGGATACCAAACGTCAGCAGGCCACCGATCTCGGGGTAGCGGTCAAATACCACGGCCTTCACACCGTTTCGAACTAAGATATCAGCGGCAGCAAGACCTGCTGGGCCAGCCCCGATGATCGCGACCTTTTTGTCGGTCCATTCAACGTGAGACATGTCTGGCTTCCAGCCCATCTCAAACGCTTTGTCATTGATGTATTTTTCAATGTTGCCGATGGTTACTGCGCCGAAATCATCATTGAGGGTACAAGATCCTTCGCACAGTCGATCCTGAGGGCAAACTCGTCCACACACCTCAGGTAAGCTGTTGGTTTGGTGGGACAGTTCAGCCGCTTCGATAATGCGTCCTTCATTGGCAAGCTTAAGCCACTGAGGGATGTAGTTATGAACAGGACATTTCCATTCACAGTAGGGGTTACCACAGTCTAAACAGCGGTCGGCCTGTGCCTTAGCTTGTTGTTTCGTGAAAGGTTCGTAGATCTCTACAAACTCAATCTTACGTATCTTGATTGGTTTCTTCGCTGGGTCTACGCGATTCACATCAATAAATTGGTATACATTCTGGCTCATGATTGGCTCCTTCCAATTATTGCGCTTGAACACGAAGTTCAGCAGAGCTGCGGCTTTGGTGACCGAGCAAGGTGTTGAGATCCGCCGTCTTCGGCTTCACTAGGTAGAACTTTGGAATCCATTCATCAAAGTTCGCCAGAATAGCTTCAGCGTGTACTGAGCCAGTCTCTTCTAAGTGCTCTGCAATCAAGCCGCGCAGGTGTTCTTGGTGGATAAATAGGTCAGACAGAGAAAGTGCTTCGACCGACTCGTTGTTTACACGGCCTTGGAAGTCTTCATTCTTGTCCATCACATAAGCAAACCCACCTGTCATACCGGCGCCGAAGTTCACTCCGGTTGCGCCAAGAATGGCAACAATACCACCGGTCATGTATTCACAGGCATTGTCACCTGCACCTTCAATCACGGCAACGGTGCCTGAGTTACGCACGCCAAATCGTTCGCCTGCAGTACCTGCTGCAAATAGCTTGCCTCCGGTCGCACCATACAAACAAGTGTTACCTATGATGGTCGCTTCGTTACAAACAAATGCAGTGCCTTGGTGAGGTTTGATAACCACCTTACCGCCCGCCATGCCTTTGCCGACATAGTCATTGGCATCACCTGTCAGATATAGCTCGACGCCTCCGGCGTTCCAAACTGCAAAGGATTGGCCTGCTGTACCATCGAGATACAACTTAATTGGTGAGCCAGCCATACCTTGGTTACCGTAACGTTTGGCAATTTCACCAGAGATACGAGCACCAATCGAGCGATCGGTGTTGATCACGTTGTAGTAAAGGCTGGTGGATTGACGTTTCTCAATCGCATCAATTGCATCATCAAGGATCTGTTGGTTGAGCTGAGCCTTATCAAATGGTGCGTTTGGCTCGGTCCAAAACAGTGGGTGACCTTCTGGAGATACTGGAGCTTCGAGTATTGAAGAGAGATCCAGTTTGCTCTGTTTCGCAGTGAGGCCTTGAACGGCTTCAAGCAAGTCAGTACGACCAATCAGATCAGTAAGTTTCTCTACGCCAAGTTCTGCAAGGTACTGGCGAACTTCATCGGCTAGGCCGGTAAAGTAGTTCACCACCATGTCTGGCAGGCCTTTGAAGTATTCACGGCGTAGTGTTTCATCTTGAGTCGCAACACCCGTTGCACAGTTGTTTAGGTGACAAATTCTTAAGAACTTACAACCCATGGCGACCATTGGTGCGGTACCAAAACCAAAGCTCTCTGCACCTAAAATCGCGCCTTTAATGACGTCGAGGCCGGTTTTTAAACCACCATCGACTTGCAGACGGATCTTATGACGAAGTCCGTTGGCAACTAGTGCTTGTTGAGTCTCGGCTAAGCCAAGCTCCCAAGGACAACCTGCGTATTTCACTGAAGTCAGCGGGCTTGCCGCGGTACCACCGTCGTAACCGGAGATCGTAATCAAGTCGGCATAAGCTTTCGCTACACCCGTAGCAATGGTGCCTACACCCGGTTCAGATACTAACTTTACTGAAACCAAGGCTTTAGGGTTAACTTGCTTAAGGTCGAAAATCAGCTGCGCCAGATCCTCGATAGAATAAATATCGTGATGTGGAGGAGGAGAGATCAGAGTCACGCCTTGAACTGAGTATCTCAGCTTAGCGATTTCTGCCGTGACTTTATGGCCCGGTAGTTGACCGCCTTCTCCTGGCTTCGCACCTTGTGCGACTTTGATTTGTAAAACATCCGCATTGGTTAAGTAATGTGGCGTCACACCAAAACGACCGGAAGCTATCTGCTTGATACGGGAGTTACGATCAGTACCAAAGCGTCGTGGATCTTCACCACCTTCACCAGAGTTGGAGTAACCACCCAAGCGGTTCATCGCCATGGCCAGTGCTTCGTGCGCTTCTGGGCTCAAGGCACCAATCGACATGGCTGCCGAGTCGAAGCGTTTAAAGAGATCGCTACTTGGCTCGACTTGTTCTAGTGGCAGAGGTTGATCGGCTTTTTTGAGGCTCATTAAGTCGCGTAGCATAGCAGCAGGACGAGCATTAACTTGCTTCGCAAAAGATTGATAATCTGAGGTTTCACCTGTCTTTACGGCGGTTTGCAAGGTACTGACTACATCTGGGTTGTACGCGTGGTATTCGCCGCCATGTACATATTTGAGTAAGCCACCATGTTCCAGTGGTTTACGCTTAGTCCATGCTTTACGAGATAGATTATAGATATCTTGTTGGAAGTCGCTAAAGCTAGCGCCTTGGATACGAGTCGTTACGCCACGGAAACACAAATCAACGACATCGGTATGTAAGCCGACCGCCTCAAATAACTGCGAGCAGCGATACGAAGCAATTGTCGATATACCCATCTTCGACATGATCTTATACAGACCTTTGTTGATGCCGTTTTGGTAATTTTGCAATGCAGTGCGATAGTCTTTATCTAATGAACCCTCGTCCAACATTTTGCCCAGAGCTTCATAAGCGAGATACGGGTAAACCGCGGTTGCGCCGAAGCCAAGCAGTACGGCAAATTGGTGTGGGTCACGTGCGGTTGCTGTTTCAACCACGATGTTAGCATCACAACGCAGGTTGGTGTCTGCAAGTCTAGTTTGCACCGCACCGACCGCCATGGCTGCCGGAACGGGTAGCTTACCTTTCTCTAAAGCTTTGTCTGAAAGCACAACCAAAACGGCGCCGTCACGTACATCTTGAACCGCACGATCACACAAGTCGTTGATGGCTTGTTCGAGATCTTTTTCTGCTGGGTCATAGTGCATGCTAAGAATCGTATGGCCATAATGCTTTTGATTTAACTGCAGAAGTTGCTGCATATCAGAATAAAGCAGAACGGGTGAATCAAACGTCACACGGTAAGCATGCCCATCGGTTTCACAGAACACATTCATCTCTTGGCCGATGCTGGTTGCCAGAGACATAACGTGTTTTTCACGCAAAGGGTCAATCGGTGGATTGGTTACTTGAGCAAACTTCTGACGGAAATAGTCGGTAATGAGGCGCTCTTTCGAAGACAGTACTGCCATTGGTGTATCGTCGCCCATCGAGCCGACCGCTTCTTGTCCCATGTCACCGAGTACGCGCAGTACTTGGTCTGACTCTTCGTTGCTCATTGCAAACTGTTTTTGATAGGTCTTTAGGGTGTCATCATCAAAATTACGCTTACCGACTTGGTCATCTGCTAGTGCGGAAAACGGTGTTAATTTGTGAACGTTTTTATCCATCCACTCTTTATATGGGTGACGGCCTTTAAGATCATTGTCGATCTCGTTCGACTGCCATAGCTTACCGCGACGCGTATCAATAACGAGCAGTTCACCAGGGCCAACACGTCCTTTCTCTGCCACTTCGTCTGGCGCATAATTCCAGATACCGACTTCAGAAGCCAAGGTGATTAGGTTGTCTTTTGTGATCACATAGCGAGCAGGGCGTAATCCGTTTCTGTCGAGGTTGCATGCAGCATAACGGCCGTCAGACAGTACGATACCCGCAGGACCATCCCACGGTTCCATGTGCTTGGAGTTGAAATCGTAAAAGGCACGAAGCTCAGGATCCATGTCTGGGTGGTTTTGCCAAGCGGGCGGCACAAGCATACGCATCGCTCGGAACACATCCATACCACCGGCAAGGAATAGATCGAGCATGTTGTCTAAGCTTGAGGAGTCTGATCCTGTCTCATTCACAAAAGGTGCGGCCGTTTGTAAATCGGGCAGCAGCGGTGAAGAGAATTTATAGGCACGAGCCTTGGCCCATTGGCGGTTACCCTCAATGGTATTGATCTCACCATTGTGCGCCAAATAACGGAATGGTTGAGCCAATGGCCAACGCGGTTGTGTGTTAGTTGAGAAACGCTGGTGGAACAGACATATTGCTGATTCCATACGTAAGTCAGCAAGATCGAGGTAAAATCGCGGAAGATCGGCGGGCATACACAAGCCTTTGTAGACCATGACTTGAGTCGACAGGCTACAAATATAGAAATCTTTGTCTTCGGTAATCTGCTTTTCAATTCGACGACGAGCGATGTATAGGCGTCGTTCGATATCGCGTTCACGCCAACCCGCAGGGGCCGAGATAAACACTTGCTGAATATTGGGAACAGAATCTTTGGCGATTGGGCCTAATACGTCGGTGTTGGTTGGCACGATACGCCAGCCCGCTACGGTTAAAGTCTCTTGAGCGAGCTCTTTATTGACGATGTCTTGCGCCGATTGCGCTTTGATTGGGTCTTGGCTGAAAAAAATCATGCCGACAGCGTATTGCTTGCCGAGCTTGAAGTTATTCTCTTCAGCAATAATTCTGAGATAAGAGTCGGGCTTCTGTAGCAATAAGCCACAGCCATCTCCGGTTTTACCATCCGCAGCGATACCACCACGGTGTGTCATGCGATCGAGGGCTGAAATAGCAGTTCGTACCAACTTATGACTCGGTTGGCCTTCCATTTGCGCTATTAAACCAAATCCACAGTTGTCTTTTTCAAGACTAGGATCATATAGAGCCATTGCAATTCTCCCTTTTGCTTCGCTGTCATCCAGACAGTAAATGACTAACTATTCATGTACTTGTTATTTTTTATGAACTTGTTCTTATATAAACTGATAGTTTGTTTTTAGCTAGCTAAAACGTTATTGGTTGTGTTAACAAAACCGATTGGTTTTATTTTCATCAGCTTTACAACGTATAGCTAATTGTGTTTAAGGTCAAGTTCATGGTTAATTATCATGTGTAAACGCGATTAGCCACGTAATAATCTAAAATAGTCGATGAAGATCAATGAGATATAAAAGCTAGATGTTAACGGGATTTAACATGCACTGCTGGAGTGATTGAGAAAGAGTGGAAGGCCAGATAGAAAAAAGGCTAGCATCGAGTGCTAGCCAAATATAAAAGTTAGGAAGGGTGTTGCTTTTTCCCTAGGCTAACGTCAACGACATTAGCCCGAGAAATATTATGCGGAAAGCATGAGTGAATCAGCTTTCGCTTCTAAGTTTGAGTTACCCATTAAGAAGTCATCAATGGCAATTGCACATTCACGACCTTCATTAATACAACGTACAACCAGAGACTGGCCAGTACGCATATCACCAGCAGCGAAAACGCCTTTTTGGTTGGTCGCATAACCTTCAGAGGCCACGTTGCCGCGTTCATCCAGTTTAATGTCTAGCTGAGCCAGTACACCTGTTGGTTCTGGGTGTAAGAAGCCCATCGCTAGAAATGCCATATCACAACGGATAACACGTTCAGAGTTTGCTACTTCATCAAAACTTGGACGTTCACCTGGTTTCGCATCTTGCCAAACGATGTCAGCAATGCGAAGTCCGGTTACATTACCGTTATCGTCAGAGATGAACTCTTTAGTCAGGATGTTCCAATGACGTTCACAACCCTCTTCGTGAGAAGTGGTGGTCTTCATGATCATTGGGTATTGAGGCCAAGGCATATTAGCAGGGCGCTTCTCTGGTGGGATCGGCATGATCTCAACCTGAGTAATGCTTGCTGCTTTATGACGGTTTGATGTACCCACACAGTCAGAACCCGTATCACCACCACCGATAACCACAATGTGCTTATCTTTAGCGTGAAGCTCTTCTGTTTTTAGGTCTAAGTCGTTGGCACGGCGGTTGTTTTGACCAAGGAATTCCATGGCAAAGTGAACGCCTTTCAGCTCACGACCTGGGATTGGCAAGTCACGTGGAACCGTAGAACCACCCGTTAGCAATACCACATCAAACTCTTGGCGTAGCTGTTGAGCATTAACATCAACACCGATGTGTTGGTTCACTTTAAACTCAACGCCAGCTTCAGCCATTAGGTTGATCTTACGATCAATCACATCCATACCCAGTTTGAAATCTGGGATACCGAAACGCAGTAGGCCACCGACTTTCTCGTCACGTTCAAATACCGTCACAGAGTGACCGGCACTGTTTAGTTGCTCAGCTGCGGCTAAGCCTGCAGGACCTGAACCGATAACCGCAACTGTTTTACCCGTACGTGAGCGTGGTGTCTTAGGTTTTGCGTACCCTTCACGGTACGCAGTTTCTACAATTGTTTTCTCGATATTACAGATAGTGATTGGGTCTTGGTTGATACCAAGAACACAAGCGCTTTCACAAGGAGCAGGGCACACACGACCTGTAAATTCAGGGAAGTTATTGGTAGAGCTTAGAATGTTCCAAGCTTCTTCCCAGCTGTCACGGTAAACCGCATCATTGAATTCTGGGATGATGTTACCAATCGGACAACCGCTGTGACAGAAAGGTACGCCACAGTCCATACAACGAGAGGCTTGAGTATTGATCTTTTCACCAAACTCTTCGTTAAGTACGAACTCTTTGTTGTCTTCAATTCGAACTGACGGATCGAGCTTTTTTGGAAGCTCACGACCGTGTTCTAAAAATCCAGTAGGCTTACCCATTATACTGCCTCCACTTCTTCCGTTTGTGCCTGTTGTGCTTCAGCTTTACGCTTCTCAAGAACTGCTTTGTAGTCGCGTGGCATTACTTTAACTAGTGATGCGACACTTACTTCAAAGTTGTCTAGGAAAGACTGAGCAACTTCACTTCCTGTGAATTCAACATGCTTCGTTAGCATATCTAGTAGAAGATCTTTATCTTCTTGTTCAATTGGATCTAGGTCTACCAGTTCTGCGTTGAGCTTGGTTTCGAAGTCGCCTGCTTTATCCCAAACATAAGCGACACCGCCACTCATACCTGCAGCAAAGTTACGACCCGTTGAGCCAAGGATAATTGCCGCGCCACCTGTCATGTATTCACAACCGTGGTCACCAACACCTTCAACTACAACCTTCGCACCTGAGTTACGAACACAGAAACGTTCGCCAGCCATACCGCGAATGAAAGATTCACCTGAGGTTGCACCGTAGAAACATACGTTACCCACCACGATATTATCTTCCGCAACGATAGAAGATTTCGCATCTGGGTACAGTACCAACGTACCGCCAGACAGACCTTTACCCCAGTAATCGTTCGCGTCGCCTTCTACTTCGAATTTTACGCCTTTCGCAAGGAACGCTCCGAAAGATTGGCCAGCACTACCGTAGAACTTAACGTTCATTGGTTGTGGTAAACCTTGGTCTTTGTAAACTTTCGAGATTTCGTTCGACAGCATCGTGCCTGCTGAACGGTCCGTGTTGATGATAGGGAACTGAGCGGTAACCGCTTCACCTTTCTCAAGCGCTGGGATTGCAGCCTGAATCAACTTACGGTCTAGAACGTCTTCAAGATTATGATTCTGTGTTGTCTGGTTGTAGATACCATCTTCTGCACGAGCCTGCTCAATATGCAGTACTGGTGTTAGATCTAGGTTCTTGTACTTCCAGTGACCGATGTCATCACGAACTTTAAGTTTGTGCGATTGACCAACCATCTCATCAATAGAGCGGAAGCCCAGTTCAGCCATTACTTCACGCAGACCTTCTGCCATGTATTGGAAGAACGTTACTACGTCTTCTACGCGGCCGTCGAAACGCTCACGCAGGGTCTTGTTTTGTGTTGCGATACCAACAGGACATGTATTCTTGTGACACTTACGCATCATGATACAGCCTTCAACAACAAGTGCTGCTGTTGCTACGCCCCATTCTTCAGCGCCAAGCAGTGTTGCAACTGCAAGGTCACGAGGTGTTTTCATCTGACCATCAGACTGAACAACGATACGGTTACGTAGGCCGTTTTTCAGTAGTGTTTGGTGCGTTTCCGCTAGACCCAGTTCCCAAGGCAGACCTGTGTGACGGATAGAAGACATAGGAGATGCACCCGTACCACCATCAAAACCTGCGATAAGTACTACGTCAGCTTTCGCTTTTGCTACACCTGATGCAATCGTACCTACACCTGCTTCCGAAACTAGCTTCACGTTTACACGGCCGTTACGGTTCGCGTTTTTCAGATCGTAGATCAGCTGAGCCAAATCTTCGATTGAGTAGATATCGTGGTGTGGCGGTGGAGAAATAAGACCTACGCCCGGAGTCGAGTGACGTGTTGCACCGATCCAATCATCAACCTTATCACCAGGTAGTTGACCACCTTCGCCAGGTTTCGCACCTTGAGCCATCTTGATTTGCAGCTCATCAGCGTTAGATAGGTAGTAAGACGTTACACCAAAGCGACCAGAAGCCACCTGTTTGATTGCTGAACGCTCCCAGTCACCGTTTTCTTTACGTTCGAAACGAGCTGGATCTTCACCACCTTCACCTGAGTTTGACTTCGCGCCAATGCGGTTCATTGCAACAGCCAGTGTTGAGTGAGCCTCATGTGAGATTGAACCAAAGCTCATTGCGCCGGTTGCGAAACGCTTAAGGATGTTCTCGATGGGTTCTACTTCCGCTAGAGGAATAGAGCCTGCAGGGTTCTTGATGAAATCCAGTTGACTACGTAGCGTTGCTGCGTTGTCGCCTTGGTCATCGACTGCTTTTGCGTACTTCTTGAATTGACCGTAATCTTTGTTACGCGTCGACTCTTGAAGTAGAGAAATGGTTTCAGGGTTGAATAGGTGCTTCTCACCACGTTGTTTCCACTGGTAAACACCGCCAACATCAAGGATCTGAGCTGGGATTTCACGAGCTGGGTAACCAACACGGTGACGAACTAGCACTTCTCGTGCGATATCATCGATCGTTAGACCTTGGATACGAGAAACAGTACCAGTGAAGTATTTTTCAACCACTGACTTGCTTACACCAAGTGCTTCAAAGATTTGTGCACCGTGGTAAGACTGTAGCGTAGAGATCCCCATCTTAGAGAAGATCTTCAGTAGACCGCCGTTGACACCTTTACGGTAGTTATCGAATAACTCACGCGGGTGTGCGTTTGGATCTAGCTTCTTCGTACGTTGCAGTTCAACAATCGTTTCAATAACTAGGTATGGGTTAACTGCGTTCGCACCGTAGCCGATAAGCGTTGCAAAGTGGTGTGTCTCACGAGCATCGCCCGTTTCAACAACAATGTCACACTTAGCTCTTAGACCTTTACGGATAAGATGGTGGTGAACCGCGCCAACTGCCAGCATTGCTGGAATAGCGGCGTGGGTAGAGTTAACCGCACGGTCTGTCAGTAGGATGATAGAGTAGCCATCAATCACAGCGTCTTCTGCGTATTGGCAGATACGCTTAAGTGCGCGCTCTAACTTACCGTTGTCTCCGTTTGCTTGGAATACGATATCCAGCGTCTTCGCTTGAAGGTGCTCGTTATCGATTGCACGTAGCTTCTCTAACTCAGAGTTAGACAGAACTGGAGATTCAAGTTCTACTTTTTGACAGTGTTCAGGCGTTTCAGCAAGTAGGTTCTGATCCTTACCTAGGTAAGTGTTCAGAGACATAACCATACGCTCACGAATCGGATCGATTGGCGGGTTTGTTACTTGTGCAAATAATTGCTTGAAGTAGTTTGAAAGGTGCTGCGATTGATGAGAAAGAATCGCTAGCGGCCAGTCAGCGCCCATTGCAGAAAGTGGCTCGTAGCCTGTTTTCGCAAGAGGTAGTATGATTTCGTTTACTTCTTCAGAGCTCACACCAAACGATTGTTGTTTATGAAGCAATTTTTCTGGAGAAGGTTGGTTAAATTCGTTGTTCGCATCCGGTAGCTTTTTCAAGCTCAGAAGGTTCTCTTCAACCCATTTTTCGTAGGGTTGTGCTTTAGCAATACCGTCTTTCACTTCTTCGTCAGAAATGATGCGGCCTTGCTCAAGGTCAGCAACGAAGATACGACCAGGCTGTAGACGACCACGGTATTCAACGTTTTCTGGTGCGATTTCAACTACGCCAGATTCAGACGCCATTACTAGGAAGTCGTCTTTTGTCACTGTGTAGCGAGAAGGGCGCAGACCATTACGGTCAAGCGTTGCACCGACTTGAACACCATCGGTGAAACATACTGATGCCGGGCCATCCCATGGTTCCATTACGTTCGCGTGGTACTGGTAGAACGCACGACGAGTTGGATCCATGTTTTTGTTTTCTTGCCATGCTTCAGGGATCATCATCATTAATGCGTGTGGCAGAGTACGACCTGAAAGAACAAGTAGCTCAAGTGCCATATCGAAGTTTGATGAATCCGAGCTGCCTTCCTGACAGATAGGAAGCAGCATGTCGATTTCAGCTTGTGTAAACAGATCCGACTCTAGGATTGCTTCACGTGCTTTCATCCAGTTTAGATTGCCGCGAACCGTATTGATTTCGCCATTATGCGCGATGTAACGGAAAGGCTGAGCCAGACGCCAACGAGGGAATGTATTGGTAGAGAAGCGAGAGTGTACCAGTGCTAGAGCTGTCACCATGGTTGGGTTTTGCAGGTCTAGGAAGTACTGAGGAACTTGTTCTGTTGTTAGCTGACCTTTGTACACCAATGTCTTGTAAGACATAGAGTTGATGTAGAAGTCGTCACCGATGTTTGACACGCTTTCTAGGCATACACGAACAGTGTAGTTACGTAGAACATACAGTTTACGCTCAAGCTCTTCTGGTGTGATACCAGGGCCGCCAGAAATAAATACGTGTTCAAATTGAGGTTCAGTGCTTAGTGGGTCAGCACCAATCATTGAATTGTCAGTTGGAAGTTCACGGTAACCGATAACTTCTAACTCAAGGCGCTGTGCATTGCGTTCTAGAATGTCACGACACTGTGCACGTTTGTATTCATCCTTAGGGAAAAGTACAACACCAACACCATATTTTTCAAAAGATGGCAGTTTAATTCCAAGCTTTACGGCTTCTTCTAGTAAGAATTCGTGTGGCTTCTGTAGCAGGATACCTGCACCATCACCAGAACACGGATCACAGCCTTGGCCGCCACGGTGTTCCATACGTGCAAGCATATCGAGTGCTTGAGTTACTACATCATGAGATTTGCGATTCTTAAGATGAGCAACAAAACCGATACCACAAGCGTCATGCTCCAATTCAGGAGTATACAGACCCTGTGAGTTCTGCTCTTGATCTACCATAGATACATCCTTCCAGTTAAATCTAGGCGCAACTTCTTTGTATAAAGTTAGCCTTGTCCTTTTATATTTATGGGTCTAAACCTGCCTATGCTGGCGGTTTGAATCCTTTCCGTATCTCGCAGGAAAAGTATTGCGAGAAAAACAATCCTTAGTGATATCCGTTTGTTTTTGACCACAAACTAGTGGTTTATATAGGTGGGGTATGGACATCACCGACTTATTGGCAAGTTTTCGATGTAAGTAAACACTCAGAAATAGCCAATATGTGTAAGTATCCTACAATTTTGTCTAGGCGAATTGCAATGAAAGTTAACCGATGTAGACCATTTTTTTCGTTTTGTTTTGAATTTAATGCCTAACAAATGTGCAACATTAGGCAAATAGAGCTTATTTTTTGCATGTTTATTGATATTTGATAGGTTGCTCGCAAAAATCCTTGCGTAAACTAATTGGTCGAATTTTGCAGGGATGTAATTTTTTTTCAAAAAAGACTGATATTCATTCTTATTTACTTGAGTGCTTTGAAAATATGCAATTACACGAGTTAGTTAATACTATCGGCCAAGATCTCCAACGTCGTTATGGCGAGAAGGTTCACAAGCTGACACTTCACGGTGGGTTTAGTTGCCCAAACCGAGACGGGACAATTGGCCGTGGCGGTTGTACCTTCTGCAACGTAGCTTCTTTTGCCGATGAACAAACTCAAGTTCAAAGTATTGCTGATCAATTAACAGATCGTGCGGGTGAAATCGCTCGTGCCAAGAAGTATCTTGCTTATTTTCAGGCGTACACCAGTACTTACGCTGAGGTGCAGGTACTCAAGAATATGTATGAAGAGGCTCTAAAAGCACCTGGAGCAGAGATTGTTGGCCTTTGTGTTGGCACGAGACCAGACTGTGTGCCGGATGCGGTACTCGATCTGCTCGCGGAGTACGTTAAGCAAGGTTACGAAATTTGGCTAGAGCTCGGCCTGCAAACAGCCAATGACAAAACCCTCAAGCGAATTAACCGCGGACACGATTTCACTGTGTATGAAACGATCACCCAGCGCGCACGTGCTTTAGGAATCAAGGTATGTACTCACCTTATTGTCGGCCTGCCCAAAGAAACCAAAGCGGATAACCTTGAAACTCTAGATAAGGTATTAGCGGCTGGCACTGATGGTATCAAGCTTCACGGGCTTCATATTGTTGAAGGCAGTACCATGGCTAAAGCCTGGAAGGCAGGAAAGCTAGAAGCACCAAGCCTTGAGGAGTACATTGATATCGCGAGTGAGATCATTCAACGCACACCAGCGGACGTGGTTTATCATCGTGTATCTTCTGCGGCGAGACGCCCGACACTACTCTCCCCTTTATGGTGTGAGAACCGCTGGTTGGCGATGACTGAGATTGGTCGTTCGCTTGATAAAACCGGCGCACAAGGCATTAAAACAGGCTTTGCATTCGAGTACACGCAACCTGTTTTAAACGCGACCAATTGATAGGAATGGGTGACTGTAGGTAACAGCAGATAAAACCAACAAATAGTGGTAACATTTCCCTCACAGAATTTATAAGCATAGATTGAGAGCAGATGGAACTGGTAATGACTTGGTTATGGGATAGGGCGTATGGCTACGGTATATATATCGTTGTTCTATTGCTGATAGGTCTCATCTGCTGGCATATTTATTTACGTTACCAGTCATATATTGAACAGCTTCTTCTCGCTACGCCTTCACCTCTTTATTTTGTTGACATCCGAAGTGGCGAGATCTTGTACGCCAATCGCCAAGCCATGCAGCTGCTTGGTATCCGCCAAATCGGTACTCACTTTCGTTTTCCAACAGTGGAAGCTGAGAATAGTTTTCGTCATTACCTCACTGATCACATCAACTCTCGAACGTTTGAGTATCTCTCGTCCTGGGTTCTTTCTGAATTTGAATCTTTTAAGATCAACTTGGTGGGTCGTAAGATCCACTTTAGAAGTAGAAAGGCTTGGATGATACATGCTTCCCCTTATAAAAGTACCAACGAAGAGATTTCCCAAGAGGTTCGTGATCTCAATGTTGCTCGTACCGCTTTGGATTCTTTATCTGAGTTGGTCTATGTCATCGATCAAAAGGGTGAATTGGTCGCGAGTAATCGTGCGTTTAAAAAGTTTTGGCATGGTCGCCCTGAAGAGGGCACTTTAAGTGTGTCTAGTGGTGCCTTAAAAGGTCGTGTCAGTGAGCGCTCATGGACCACAGACCAAGATGGTAAGGGGTGTCTCCTTGAAACCTATCAAAGTGTCTTGCTCTCGCAAAGTGGGGAAACCATAGGTACGCTCTCGATAAGTCACGATGTGACGGATTGGCATGACATGCAGCAACAACTGCGTGGGGAAATGGAAAAGCGTAAAGATACTGAAGTTGCACTTGCACAACGTGACACCATTTTACAAAACATCTTGGAAGCGAGCCCTGACTCGATTGGTATCTTCAACGAAAATATGGTTTACCAGGCGTGTAATAAGCCATTTGTGGCAGCGTTGGGTATTTCTGAAGTCAGTGACTTAGTGGGTAAACGTCTACAAGACGTAGTACCAAATAGCATTTATATGCGCGTATCAGAGAGTGATCACCAAGTACTTCATCAAGGTAACTCGTTGCGTTACATCGACAAACTGGTTTCAAGTGATGGAGAGTTTACTTGGTATGATGTAGTGAAGTCGCCTTTTAGAGACCCTGCATCGAGTACCAATGGTGTACTGATCATGGCACGTGATATCACAGAACGTTACCTCGCCGAGCAGAAACTTGAAGAAGCCAATTTAGAGCTTGAGCGCCTCAGTTTTATGGATAGTTTAACTCAGGTATCCAATCGACGTCGCTTCGATGAGCAGCTGTCTACATTGTGGCATCATCATGTGCGTGAGAAGTTGCCGTTGACGATCATGCTGTGTGATATCGACTTCTTTAAAGGCTATAACGATTTCTATGGACACCAACAAGGAGACGATGCTTTGATTCAGGTTTCACAAGCCTTTAAGCAGGTGTTGAATCGCTCTTCGGATTGCGTGGCTCGGTACGGTGGTGAAGAGTTTGGCTTTATTCTCCCAAACACAACCACAGAAGGTGCGCTTATGGTCGCTCGTCGAATTCATGATGAAGTGCAAAAACTAGGACTCGCTCATGAGAAGTCTACAGTGTCTGACTCCATCACGGTGAGTATTGGTATTGTCTCTTATATACCAACACCTGATGACGAAATGGAGTCTGCTGTTGCCTTGGCTGACAGTGCGTTGTATCAAGCGAAATCTGATGGTCGAAATCGTTCGATAGTGCATCCATACTCTATTCACTAACTTTATAGAATGGGTAACTTAGTGACTCCGTCTTTTTCTTGTTTAGCATTTATATTACTTGGCTAATATTTATGTGGCTTGGCTAGTATTGATATTGCTTGGTTAGTATTAATATTGGTTGATTAACCTTCGATATTACCGCTAATCTCTTGCTGCGTGTGATGTAGCTAGCTTACCTACTTTCTTCAAACAAGGTAGAATGTTGCTAGTCTTATCGCGTGGAGCGCTAAATGAAACCCATGAAAAATCTTGCCCAGTATTACGTGGATCTGCTCGTAAAATTGGGGATTGTCCGCTTTTCTATCTTACTCGCCCTAGCGCTTGTTGCCCTTGCTGTTGTTGTACAAGTCGGTATCACCCTCGCACTCAAAGGTAATGTTGATGATATCGACATTGTCCGTTCGGTTTTCTTCGGTTTAGTGATCACACCTTGGGCGGTCTATTTTCTCTCAGTCGTGGTCGATCAACTGGAAGAGTCTCGCCAAAGGTTGGCTAAATTGGTCTCTAAGCTGGGTGACATGCGAGAGCGAGATCAAGAACTCAACAATAAACTGCAACTCAATATCGAAAAGCTCAACCAAGAAATTGAAGATCGTGAAAAAGCCGAAGAAGCGCGTGCAGAAGCAATGCATGATCTTGAGAACGAAGTGTTTCAGCGTGAGCGAACTCAGCTTGAATTAGCAGAACGTACGGCGCTGTTGCGTTCGTTTATCGATGCCTCGCCTGACCTCATTTATTATCGCAATGAAGATGGTGTGTTTTCAGGTTGCAACCGAGCGGTTGAAGAACTCACGGGCAAAACAGAAAAAGAGCTAGTTGGTTTGACGCCTTGGGATGTCTACAGCAAAGAGGTAGCCCAGCAAGTTGTTGAAACCGATAAGAAAGTCTTTGCTGACAACCAAGCTTTGACCTATGACCAATGGCTTGAATACCCCGATGGACGTAAGAGTTACTTCGAGCTGCGTAAGGTGCCTTTCTACAGTAAAGATGGTCGCCACCTTGGCTTGGTTGGTTTTGGTCGTGATATTACCGAGCGTAAAGAGCACCAAGAATCACTAGAGAAAGCCAGTCGCGATAAGACCACCTTTATCTCAACCATTAGCCACGAGTTAAGAACACCGCTCAATGGCATCATCGGCTTGAGCCGCATGTTATTGGATAGCCAGCTGACGACCGAGCAGCGTAAGCAGATGCAAACCATCAAGGTGAGTGCGGTGACACTGGGTAATATCTTTAACGATATTATCGACATGGATAAGTTCGACCGCCGTAAGCTTGAGCTATTCCCAACCCCTATCAATTTTGAAGATTTCGTTGTTGAGATCGAAAGCATTTCTGCGTTAATGGCAGAGCAGAAAGGGTTGAGGTTTGATCTAGAAAGATTGTCCGATCTCCCATCTGCAGTTGAGGTGGATGGTACTCGTCTTAGACAGGTATTGTGGAACCTTGTAAGCAACGCGATGAAGTTCACCAAAGATGGTGGTGTCGTGATGACGGTCAGCGCTGAAATTGATGGCGACTTTGCCAACATCACGATGGAAGTAGAAGATACCGGGATTGGTATCCCTGAAAGCGAAATCGAGAAGATCTTCGCGATGTACTATCAGGTAAAGTCGGGAACAGACAATTTACACGCTGTCGGTACCGGAATTGGTCTTGCTGTATCTCAACAGCTGATCAATATGATGGATGGTCACATTGAAGTCACCAGTGAAGAGGGGTTTGGTAGTACCTTTACGATTTCGATTCGAGTTCCAGTTAATCACGATACTCAGGCTTTGATCAAAACGCCAAGAAAGCAGTCCAACCTTAAGATTTTCATGGTCGAAGACATTGAGCTCAATATCACAGTAGCTCGTTCTTTACTTGAAAGCCTAGGGCATGAAGTGACAGTCGTAATGACGGGTAAAGAGGCACAAATCGTTTTCAACCCGAAAGATTATGACTTGGTATTACTGGATATCCAGTTACCAGATATGACTGGTTTCGACATTGCCCAATACTACCGCGAGAAATATAGCCAATTGCCGCCTTTGGTGGCATTAACCGCGAATGTATTAAACAATAAGCAAGAGTATTTCCAGAAAGGCATGGATGAAGCGATCAGTAAACCACTGTCGGTTCGTGCAATCCAGGATGTCATCAGCGAGTTGATTGAGGATGCCCCAGAGGTTATTGAGAAAGCCGAGGGCATTGATACAGTAAAGGATGTTGAAAAAGTAGCAGGTGTTGAGAAAGTAACAGCGAGTAAGCCGGCTCTTTCAACGATTGATACCACTTTGCTTGATATTGATATGCTAGAGTCTTATGTTGACATTGTCGGGTCGAAACCTGTTTTGGATAGTATCGTGATGTTTGAAGATATGATGCCGGAATATATGGAAATATTGAATTCCAATATGGTTGCGAAAGATCAAGACAGTATCGTTTCTGAGGCACACAAGATTAAAGGTGCAGCAGGTTCCATTGGCCTGAAACGCATACAGCAAGTTGCTCAGAAAGCTCAATCTCCAGATATGCCTGCGTGGTGGGAGAACATTTCAGATTGGGTTGATGAAATAAATAACGAATACCAAAATGATATTGAAGTCTTAAAGAGTTGGTTAAATCAAAGGTAGAAGAATGATGAAAAAATTAGCATTTGCCGCATGTGTAGTAGCATTAGCGGGTTGTTCTGCGCCACAAGTAGAATGGCAGCAAGATAATCAAGTCGAAGTATCTGCAGCGACAGTCACAATGAAAAGCAACCTGTGGCACAACAAAATGCCTACGATTGGGGAGGCTCAAGATAAGACTTTGCATGGTGCTATCTACCTAGAGTCTGACTCACAATTACCAGCAACACTTGCGGTTGAGAGTGTGACGGTTAAACAGGGTGCAGATACCTTGTTGGTAACTGCTGACGATCTAGATTTAAGAACACATAGTGAAACGCAGTGGGAAGTCGCTTTTGTATGGCAGTTAGAGATCGACAGTGATAAGCCTGTTGATGTTGCGATTGAACTCAAAGATGGCGAAACCGTGAAGTGGTTAGTCGAGAAAGACGTGAAGGTAGATACGGTTTACTAAAACCTTAGCGAACAATGAACAATGAACAATAAAAAAGGGAGAATGCGTTGGCATTCTCCCTTTTTAATAACGATTGTTCACGCTTCGATTGCTAGAAGTACTAACTGTTTATAAGTACTAACTGGTTAGAGTGCTATCGGTTTAGAAGTGCTAATCGACGGCAAGAACTAAACGGCCAGAAGCGCGAATCGAATTAGTCTTCTAGGTCACCACAAAAGCGGTAGCCTTCACCGTGAATCGTCGCGATGATTTCTGGTGTACCAGAAACAGATTCAAAGTGCTTACGAATACGACGGATTGTTACGTCTACAGTACGATCGTGTGGCTTAAGCTCACGGCCAGTCATCTTCTTAAGAAGGTCTGCACGTGTTTGGATCTTACCTGGGTTCTCACAGAAGTGAAGTAGAGCACGGAACTCTGAACGAGGTAGCTTGTAGCCTTCGCCATCTGGGCTAACCAGAGAACGACTGTTGATATCTAGTACCCAACCATTGAACTCGTACTTCTCAACGCTACGCTTTTCTTCTTGAACAGAGCTTGTGCTCATTGAACGGTTAAGAAGGTTACGTGCACGGATAGTCAGCTCACGAGGGTTGAAAGGCTTAGTGATGTAGTCATCAGCGCCGATTTCTAGGCCAAGGATCTTATCAACTTCATTATCACGACCAGTTAAGAACATAAGCGCTACATTTGCTTGCTCACGTAGTTCACGCGCAAGTAGTAGGCCATTCTTACCTGGAAGGTTGATGTCCATAATTACAAGGTTAACTTGGTTATCAGATAGCACTTGGTGCATCTCTTCACCGTCGCTAGCCTCAAAAACAGCATATCCCTCTGCTTCAAAAATACTCTTTAGAGTGTTACGAGTTACTTGCTCATCTTCAACGATAAGAATCTGCGGGGTTTGCATTTGGCGGTACCTAAATTTGTGACGAAACTGTGCTAATAGAATAAATTCTAGGCAAAACATAACATACAGGTAATGTATTTTTGATGATAACTTAAAGTTTTCAAAAAAACACTTACTTCCAGCTATCTGCCTTCCTTGAAGTATTGCCCAATAACGTAGATCCAGTACGCCTTTCAATCATTCTTTTAGTGATTTAAGAGGATTCTATAATGTTAACAGCATGCTAACAACGCGAGAATGTTAATTCCATTCACTTTGTTGATTTACATCAATTGCCGTATCGCAACAAACTTTAATAGTATGGCTACAACTTAACCAATGTTATGGTGACTATTTAGCACCAAAATAAGAATGATTATTCGAGATATTTCGCACATCTTGCTTGCTAAAGACCGGACTATGAACCAAGGAAGCTGAAAGCTATCCTTAGAGTCTAGTAGATAAATATGCTCAATCAACTTTTATTTCGTATTAAATTGGGCATAGAGCAATGAAAACAAAGGATTAATTTTAATAATATATAAAAGCATAGAGGCTCACCTGACTTAATAGGTTTGCCTTACTCACGGAGGATATATGCACGATATAACACCTGACTTATGTGATGAGTTTGAAAGCAAAGTCACGCTACTGAATATGCCATTACAGAACTTCGGCCAGCGTGGTGCGTTCTGGGGAAAAATTGTAACAGTTCGTTGTTATCACGATAATTCCAAGGTTCGTGAGGTTTTAGAGACCGATGGCTGCGGCAAAGTACTCGTTGTAGACGGTAATGGCTCGTGTCAAAAAGCGTTACTTGGCGACCAATTGGCTATTCTAGCCATCGAAAATGGTTGGGAAGGCGTCATTGTGAATGGTGCGGTGCGTGATGTTGCGATGATGGCGCAGATGGATCTTGGTATTCAAGCTCTCGGAGCCTCTCCATTTAAAACCGAGAAGCACGGTGTTGGGCAAGTGAATGTGACGCTCTCTATACACAATCAACTGATTCAGCCCGGTGATTACATTTATGCCGATTGGAATGGTGTGTTAATTTCAACGGAATTGTTGATTGAATCTTAACGGGCTCATCAATAAAGAAGTGGGATAGATTAGAAGCGAAACCCTAATCCTACCTCAACACCTTGTTGCCACTCTTCATAATCAAGGGTGGCATGCATATCTAGATTGTCGGTTAGCTGCACGCGGCTGGAAAGCTCTGCGGCTACCGATTTATCACTGTCTTCTGTTTCATTGTTATAGGTGTGTAGAGAGCTGTTGAAAGAGACTCTTTCGGAAAACTGATAACTAACACCACTCAAGAATCCACTCTCATATTTCAGTGCAGCAGTGTTGATTCGTGTACCGACATAAAGATCCACATCAGAAAACAAGCTATAAGAATAACCACTGTCTACTGTCCAAGTATCAAAGCTTTCACTCGATGCACTTTGCGTGGAGATAAAAAACTTATGGGCAGAGCTATCGATTTGACTGGGGAGCAAAGGCAAACTGCTCAGTAGCGGTAAACTGTTCGCTGAACAAACGACAGGCATAGCAAAGACTAAAAGAATAAGTAATCTCTTCATTTCCCACTCCTGATGTCATTATTATTGTTTTTCGAACGTTATTGTTTAATTAAAGCACAGGACTTGTATGTTCGCTGTACTATCGATAGAGCATTTTGTTATGACTATATATGCAACTGATTACTTCTGTTTGTTTGATGAGTTAATCCAGTCTCTGAATGGCAGGTTGATGCAGGGTGTTTTATCTCTTAAATGAAGGTTTGCTCTGAAAAACGGTGTGAATGTAAAAAAAACGCAACTTTTCATTGACGCATAGTAGTAAAAATTGATACACGTAGAGTAAAGCACAAGCAGAGAATTTGATATGCAGCATGTAAGCCACCTAGTAATGACCACCACCATTATTATTACCGACATTCACATTGTTGGGGCAGGCTGCTAAGTAACGGATTTTAAAAAAAAGGCCTGTATCCAACAAGATACAGGCCTTTTTTTGTACCATTTTTATGACTTATGGAGAAAGGGATGCGCGTTTTAAAGTTTGGAGGTTCATCATTAGCTGATGCAGATCGTTTTTTACGAGCGGCTGATATCATCGCTAATAATGCCCAGCAAGAAGAGCTAGCCGTTGTACTATCGGCTCCAGGAAAAACAACCAATAAGCTGGTTGCTGTTATTGAAGCAGCACTAAAAAATGGTGAAGCAGACGTACAGATCACCGAGATCGAATCATCATTCGCTGCATTGTTTGCAGAGATTCAAGCGGTATTGCCGTCAGTAGATGGCTCTGCGTTTCAAGAGCAAGTCGATACCTCTCTTGCTCAACTTAAGCAGTTCGTGAATGGTATTAACCTACTGGGCATGTGCCCGAATCACGTAAATGCTCGTATCATTAGTAAAGGTGAGCGAGTTTCAATCCAGCTAATGAAAGCGGTGCTGGAAGCGAAAGGCCAACCAGCAAGCCTGATTGACCCTGTGGAATACCTCTATGCTCAAGGTGATCATCTTGAAGCTATGGTGGATGTGGATGTTTCAACTCAGAACTTCCGCCAATCACCGCTTCCTAAAGGTCACGTAAATATCATGCCGGGCTTTACTGCTGGTAATGAAAAAGGCGAGCTAGTAACGCTTGGCCGTAACGGCTCTGACTACTCAGCTGCAGTTCTAGCGGCATGTCTACGTGCTGATTGCTGTGAGATTTGGACTGACGTCGATGGTGTTTACAACTGTGACCCACGCTTAGTAGATGATGCCCGTCTTCTTAAATCACTTAGCTACCAAGAAGCGATGGAGCTTTCTTACTTCGGTGCTTCAGTTCTACACCCGAAAACTATCGCACCTATCGCACAATTCCATATTCCATGTCTGATCAAAAACAGCTTCAACCCACAGGGAGCAGGCACTTTGATTGGCCAAGACACTGGCGAAGATAACCTGGCGATCAAAGGTATCACTACGCTAAGTGACCTAACGATGGTTAACGTATCAGGCCCAGGTATGAAGGGCATGGTAGGCATGGCGAGTCGTGTATTCGGCGCGATGTCTTCTGCAGGCGTTTCTATTGTCCTTATTACTCAATCTTCTTCTGAGTACAGCATCAGCTTCTGTATTGAATCGGCTGACAAAGTGAAAGCGAAGCAAGTGTTATCAGATGCGTTTGAACTCGAACTTAAAGATGGCCTATTAGAGCCAGTTGAGTTCATGGATGATGTTGCGATTGTGACGCTGGTGGGTGACGGTATGCGTACTTCACGTGGTGTCGCTTCTCAGTTCTTCTCTTCTTTAGCGGAAGTGAACGTTAACATCGTCGCTATTGCTCAAGGCTCTTCAGAGCGCGCTATCTCTGCGGTTATCCCGGAAGATAAAATCTCAGAAGCAATCAAAGCGTGTCACGAAAACCTATTTAACTCTAAGCACTTCCTTGACGTCTTCGTTGTCGGTGTTGGCGGTGTTGGTGGTGAGCTTGTTGACCAGATCCAACGTCAACAAGGCAAACTGGCTGAAAAAGGCATCGTGATTCGCGTATGTGGTTTAGCAAACAGCAAAGGCTTGCTGCTAGACAGCGATGGTCTACCGCTAGAACAGTGGCGTGATCGTATGTCGAGTGCGACAGAAGAGTTTAGCCTAGCGCGTTTAGCTGCACTTGTTCAACGTAACCACATCATCAACCCTGTGTTGGTTGATTGTACGTCTAGCGAAGGTATTGCGGGGCAATACGCTGATTTTCTAGCGGCTGGTTTCCATGTTGTAACACCAAACAAAAAAGCCAACACGGCAAGCATGGCTTACTACCATCAGCTTCGTGAAGTGGCACGTAACTCTCGTCGTAAGTTGATGTACGAGACAACAGTAGGCGCAGGTCTACCGGTAATCGAAAACCTACAGAACCTAATTTCTGCGGGTGATGAGCTTGAGAAGTTCAACGGCATTCTTTCTGGTTCACTGTCTTACATCTTCGGTAAGCTTGATGAGGGTATGACACTCAGCCAAGCAACCAACATTGCTAAAGATAACGGCTTCACTGAGCCGGATCCTCGTGATGATCTGTCTGGTATGGACGTTGCGCGTAAGCTGCTTATTCTTGCTCGTGAAGCGGGTATGGCACTTGAGCTTGAAGATGTTGAAGTTGACCAAGCATTGCCACCGGGTTTTGATGACTCAGGTACAGTTGACGAGTTCATGGCTCGCTTGCCAGAAGCGGATGCATACTTCAAAGAGCAGTCAGCTATCGCAGCAGAAGAAGGCAAAGTACTTCGTTATGTGGGTGAGATCGCTGAAGGTAAATGTAAGGTTCGTATCGCAGCTGTTGATGGCGATGACCCAATGTTTAAGATTAAAGATGGCGAGAACGCTCTGGCATTCTACAGCCGTTACTACCAGCCAATCCCACTCGTTCTGCGTGGCTACGGTGCAGGTACTGAAGTTACAGCAGCAGGCGTATTCTCTGATGTGATGCGTACTCTTGGTTGGAAATTAGGAGTTTAGGAATGAGTTCAAGTGATATGGATGTTGTTGTTTATGCTCCTGCATCAATCGGCAATGTCAGTGTAGGGTTTGATGTGCTGGGGGCCGCTGTGTCTCCAGTGGATGGCACATTGCTTGGTGACCGAGTAATGGTTAAAGCCGGTGATGAACCATTCTCGCTAAAAACAGCAGGCAGCTTTGTTTCTAAGCTGCCAACTGAAACCAAAGAAAATATTGTCTATGACTGCTGGGTTGTGTTCTCTCGCGAGTTAGATAAGAAAGGTATCTCAGTTAAGTCTTTAGAGATGACACTAGAGAAGAACATGCCTATCGGTTCTGGTTTAGGGTCGAGTGCATGTTCAATTGTCGCAGCACTAGATGCTTTGAACCGTTTTCATGGTCAACCGTTGAATGAAACTGAACTGCTTGCTCTTATGGGTGAAATGGAAGGTAAGATTTCAGGTGGCATACATTACGATAACGTAGCGCCATGTTACCTTGGTGGTGTGCAATTAATGTTGGAAGAGCTTGGCATTATTAGCCAAGAGGTTCCATGTTTTGACGATTGGTATTGGGTAATGGCGTACCCGGGCATCAAGGTTTCAACGGCTGAAGCGCGAGAGATCTTGCCTTCTCAGTATCGCCGTCAAGATGTGATTGCCCATGGTCGTCATTTAGCGGGCTTTATTCATGCTTGTCACTCTGGTCAGCCGGAGCTAGCCGCTAAGATGATCAAAGACGTGATTGCTGAACCATATCGTGAGAAACTGCTTCCAGGGTTTGTTGATGCACGCAAATATGCAACGTCAGCAGGAGCATTAGCTACTGGAATTTCTGGTAGTGGCCCTACGCTATTTAGCATTTGCAAAGAACAAGATGTCGCCGAGCGTGTTGCACGCTGGTTAGAACAAAACTACGTACAAAATGAAGAAGGATTCGTCCACGTTTGTCGCTTAGATAAACAAGGTTCGATCGTTACAGGAAGTGAGTTATGAAGCTGTACAACATCAAAGAAAACGATGAGCAAGTCTCTTTTGGCCAAGCCGTTCGTCAAGGTCTAGGTCGTAATCAAGGTCTATTTTTCCCATCAGAGCTGCCTAAGTTCGATGACATCGATGCACTACTTGCAGAGGACTTTGTCCCTCGTAGTTCAAAGATTCTTTCTGCTCTAATTGGTGATGAGTTACCAAAAGAACAGATTGATCAACTAGTGGATGCGGCATTCCAATTCCCAGCACCGATCAACCAAGTGAAAGACGGTGTTTACGCACTTGAACTGTTTCACGGTCCAACGTTAGCATTTAAAGATTTCGGTGGCCGTTTTATGGCTCAATCTTTGGCTGCGGTTTCTGATGGCGGTCAAATCACAATCTTAACGGCAACATCGGGTGATACTGGCGCTGCGGTTGCACACGCATTCTACGGCATGGAAAACATCAATGTTGTTATCCTGTACCCGAAAGGCAAGATCAGCCCACTGCAAGAAAAGCTATTCTGTACGTTAGGTAAGAACATCCATACTGTCGCGATTGATGGCGATTTTGATGCGTGTCAGGCATTAGTAAAAGACGCGTTTGACGACGCTGAATTGCGTAAAGAAATTGGCTTAAACTCAGCAAACTCAATCAACATCAGCCGTTTGATGGCTCAGATCTGTTACTACTTTGAGGCGGCTTCTCAGCTAACCAAAGAGCAACGTGAAAATCTGGTTATCTCTGTACCAAGTGGTAACTTTGGTAACCTAACTGCGGGTCTATTAGCGAAAGCGCTAGGCTTACCGGTTAAACGCTTCATTGCAGCAACCAACGAAAACGACACGGTTCCCCGTTACCTAGAAACAGGTCAATGGGATCCAAAACCAACGGTTGCGACAACATCGAACGCGATGGACGTGAGCCAACCAAACAACTGGCCACGTATCGAAGAGCTTTGCCAACTGAAAGGTTGGGGACTGGATACTTTGGGTAAAGGTAAAGTATCTGATGAGCAGAGTGCTGAATCAGTACGTGATCTAAAAGCTCAAGGTTACCTGTGTGAACCTCATGGTGCGATTGCTTACCGTCTATTGGAAGAGCAACTGCAAGAGAGCGAGACAGGCCTTTTCTTATGTACGGCACACCCTGCGAAATTCAAAGAAGTGGTTGATGACATCTTAGGTACTGACATTGAACTTCCTGGTCCGCTAGCAAAACACGCGGTGATGGAGTTGTTGTCTGAAGATCTAGATAACGATTTTGAAGTGCTAAAAGCAGTGCTTCGTCGAGTTCAACCGTAACCTATATCGGTATTGTTGAACAAATAAAAACGGCGCTCAATGAGCGCCGTTTTTGTATTCTAATTCAAGCTCTAAAAATTATAGAGACTCAGTGAACGTACGTGCGATAACGTCACGTTGCTGTTCAGTAGTTAGAGAGTTGAAACGTACAGCGTAACCCGATACACGGATAGTTAGCTGTGGGTAGTTCTCTGGGTGAGCAACAGCATCTTCTAGCGTTTCACGCTTAAGAACGTTAACGTTTAGGTGTTGACCACCTTCGATGCGTGGTGCTGCTTCGATAGCAACTTCACGGCTTTCGTACTCGCCTAGGTCTGCAGCTGAGATAACTTGGTCAGCTTCGAAACCTGAAGTAGCAACAACACAACGAGCTTCATTCTTCTCGCTATCTAGTAGCCAGATTGAGTTTAGTAGGTCATCGTTTGCTGCTTTAGTAATTTGAATACCTTGGATCATAACTATCTCCTAGTCCACTTTATGTGGTTTGATTATGGTGTTAACTTTCGAATTTTATTGAGCTGAGTAATGTATACCTAGTTTGTGGTAGTTTAATATTGATTTAAGTCAAAAAACAACCAAAAACCTCATTTTTTTCAAGGTGATTACTTTGAGTTAAATCAATAAAACCTTTGAAAACAAAGTAATTACAAAATATTTTAAAGTATAAAAAATATTTAACAGTGGCATTTGTTGTAAATTTACTACATTTGTTGTGTTTTTATTGACCTGTAAGTGATACGACCCTTTAATTATTAAGCATCCTGAAAGTGTAAAGTGATTTAATGACAAACAATAATTCATCTTCAAAACCTGAAACTAATATTAAGTTTATTGGTGCGCATGTGTCTGCTGCGGGCGGTGTTGATCAGGCGCCAATGCGCGCAAGAGAGATTGGCGCCAATGCTTTTGCACTGTTCACCAAAAACCAAAGACAGTGGGCAGCAAAGCCGCTAGAAGCCAAAACCATCAGCGCCTTTAAAGCCAACTGTAAAATGTTAGGTTTTAGCGCTGAGCACATCCTTCCTCATGACTCCTACCTTATTAACCTAGGAGCACCAGAAGAAGAGAAGCTAGAGAAATCACGTGCGGCTTTTATTGATGAAATGGAGCGTTGTAACCAACTAGGACTCACGCTTTTGAATTTTCATCCTGGGAGTCATTTGAAGAAAATCTCAGAAAGCGAATGTTTGGCCAAGATCGCCGAGTCTATCAATTTGGCTCATCAAGCGGTGCCTGATGTGATTGCGGTGATTGAGAATACCTCAGGGCAGGGGACGAACCTTGGCTGGAAGTTTGAGCAACTAGCAGAGATCATCGACCAAGTAGAAGATAAATCACGCGTTGGTGTGTGTTTAGACACTTGCCATACTTTTACAGCCGGTTATGACCTACGAACAAAAGAAGCATGTGATCATACTTTTGCTGAGTTCGACCGCATCGTGGGTATGCACTATCTAAGAGCAATGCACATCAATGATTCAAAAGCTGAGTTTGCAAGCCGTGTAGATCGACACCATTCTTTAGGAAAAGGCGAAATAGGCTGGGATTGTTTTGAGTATATAGCCTCTGATTCTCGCTTTAATGGTATCCCTCTCATTTTAGAAACCATTGATTCGACTATCTGGAAAGAGGAAATTCAACAACTTAGGATGTTCCATCGCTCAGCAACGCTAGCGAGCGAAGACGCGTAATAATAGAGGGAATAATTAATTTCCTTCTACTCCTAAAAATTGGCACCTTTCTTTCATAGTATTAAAGTGAATATGTAGTTCACGATGTCTTAGAGGAGGTGCCTTTATGTATTCAATCACCCAAACTTCAACTGTTGCTGTCGCACGCCGTTTACCAACACCAAACCGTCACGTGCATAACCACGGGCACCACCGTACACAGCAGAAAAGTGGCTAATCGAGATAAACACAACTTGAACTGATTATTATGATTCATCAACAAGTGAACCCTACACATCATGTTTATTGATAGCTGTATGAGGTATAACTAGAGCCTTATTTAGGACAGTTAGCCGATACAGCTATTTTTTTGTCTGGCGAAAGCCGCTAGAAACCTTGATGATTGGGAAGTAAAACGATGAGCGCACCAAAGACTTGGGAATCCATTATTAATGATGAACGTGACAAAGAGTACTTTCAGAGTGTCCTCGCGTTTGTTGAACAGCAACGAAATAGTGGGAAAACCGTCTACCCTCCTCAAGAGCTGGTGTTCAGTGCCTTCGATATGACGCCTTTCGAGTCCGTACGCGTGGTTATCCTAGGGCAAGATCCTTATCACGGCGCTAACCAAGCTCATGGCTTAGCTTTTTCTGTACTGCCAGGTGTAAAAATCCCTCCTTCTCTACGTAATATGTACAAAGAGCTTGCGCAAGATATAGAGGGCTTTGAGATCCCGAGTCATGGCTACCTCGACACTTGGGCATCTCAAGGGGTGTTAATGTTGAATACGGTACTGACAGTAGAAGAGGCAAAAGCACACTCACATGCTAAGTGTGGTTGGGAAACCTTTACCGATGCCATTATTGCAGAGCTCAATCAGCGCTCTGAACCGATCATCTTCTTGTTGTGGGGCGCACACGCCCAGAAGAAAGGCCAAGCGATTGATGCAGACAAGCACCATGTGTTGGTTGCACCTCATCCATCACCATTATCAGCACGCCGTGGTTTCTTCGGTTGTCAGCATTTTTCGATGACCAACGAGCTACTCTCTTCTATTAATCAACAGCCTATCGATTGGACATTACCACTGGCACTGTAGATTGATGGTTTTCTGAGCAGGGTCAAACCACAAATTGCTATCTTCATATACACTTGTAAATAGTAGGTGTAATGGAGTGCAATACTATGATGATTGAAAGGATAAGACGAGAGCATGGCTATATGGCTCGTTTGCTCGCGATACTCAACAATAAGTTAGAGCTTCTAAAACAAGAGCGAGAAATAAACTATAGCCTGATCGCAGAGGTGGTTCATTATCTGATGAACCATTCAGACAAGGTGCATCACCCGAAAGAAGATGTTATTTATCGTTACTACCTAAAGCAATATGGCAGTGATCAAGTCATTGAAGACTTGGAACTGGAGCATCAATTGCTTTCCGAGAAAACGGCGGACTTTTTAGGTGTGGTCGATATGATCCTTCAAGATGCGGTCGTTCCTCAACAAGTATTTATTGAGCAGCTTGAAGCTTTTGTTAAAGCTCAACGAAAACACATGGAATATGAAGAGAAGCATGTGTTACCAATGATTGTTGAGTCGTTCACAGTTAAAGATTGGCAAGAGGTGGAGTCTCAATGGCTTCAACCTGAAGACGACCCTGTCTTTGGAGAGACAATTGCTGATGAGTACCGCCAACTCGCGGCTCGTGTTCGACAAAATGAACAAGAGTGCGTTTAGCCAGTTGTCATGTTGAAGCGTGACTATTTTAGATGCTCTCTATTTTAGAGGGCTAGTTCCCAAATGACGCTTTGAGCGGATTAAATACCTCGTAAAATAAAAAAGGCACCTATACAGGTGCTTTTTGCTATCTGATTTCTTATCGTGCTGATTAAAGCTTTATATCGTCAAGGCTAAAATCGAGACCTAGGTTCATCTCTCTAAGCTCTTTCTCAAGCTGTCTACGATCATTGATTGCCTCAATTTCACGCCATTTACGTTTGAGTGGTTTAGAGCGTGTTTTTTGAGTGGTACGAGGCATTTCTAGTTCTGATAATTCATCGAATTGAAAGCTATCCATAAGCATATCTCCTTCCGTGGGATTCGTTCTTACGAACCATTAAATATCATATTTAAGTTCACAATAACCTTGATTTGTTTCTCATTCGTTTCAAATATATGAAGTTTTTGTTCTGTTTTATTATGCATGCTCACACATTTCGGGGATTTTTGTGTACAAAAAATAAGCAAACAAACTTAAGTAAACGATTAAATTAGGGGGGATTGAATGTTAATTCATTGTGCAAATGGAATAGCATTTTGACTACAGTGCATTTAAGTGCGCATTGTGCCGTGTAGTATAGGGATCTCATTACCCTAGAAAAAAACACAGATCTTCACTATACCTTGTAAAACCTAGGCTGACGTCATTTTTACGGGATGGTGTTTTTGTTTTTATAGTGCCTTAGTTTTTGTTGATATTATGTCCTGACAATGTGACTTTTATTAGGCGCTATTGTTGAAAGTTGTGTTAACAAAAGGTGTATTATTAGTGAAATGTCATTTTAATATGTGTTTATTTTCATATTGATTTTTAGGCCGTCTCGCTGCATTATCCGCCCGTCAAAAAATACACCGATACGTAAAATGGATGCATGAAGCGACATTTACAATCTAGATCGCAACAAATAAATATAAATCTAATGCCGACACAACTATTGACACTGGCATAGGTGATCTAGAGGAAGGCTAGGAAGCAAGATCGGTGCTTAAACTCAATTACGAGGTTCACGTGACAGACTTAATCAATTTGATGAACGATCTCCTTTGGGGATCTATCTTAGTTTACTTACTCGTTGGTGTGGGTATCTACTTCACTGTACGACTAGGTTTCATTCAATTCCGCCATTTCGGCCACATGTTTTCTGTTCTTAGAAACAGCCGTAAAGCAGACAGTGCAGGTATCTCCTCTTTCCAAGCACTTTGTACTAGTCTAGCAGCACGTGTCGGTACGGGTAACATGGCTGGTGTTGCTGTAGCACTAACCGCTGGTGGCCCTGGCGCTATCTTCTGGATGTGGCTAATTGCCATGCTAGGTATGGCAACATCGTTTGCAGAAAGCACACTGGCACAGCTATACAAAACGCGTGATAACGACGGTAACTACCGCGGTGGCCCTGCATACTACATGGAGAAAGGCCTAGGTATGCGTTGGATGGGGGTTCTATTCTCTATCTTCCTAATCATTGCATTCGGTCTTGTATTCAACGCGGTTCAAGCGAACGCGATTGCAAGCGCAATGAACACGGCATTCGACTTTGAGCGCAGCTACGTTGGTGTTGGTATCGTAATTATCTCTGCATTCGTTATCTTCGGTGGTATCCGTAAGATTGCTCGCACTGCAGAAATCATTGTTCCAATTATGGCACTGGCTTACTTAGCTATCGCTATCTACGTAATGCTAATGAACATTGAGAAAGTGCCTGAAGTTCTGGCTCTTATCTTCAAGAGTGCATTCGGTCTGCAAGAAGCAGCAGCGGGTGGCCTAGGTTACGCAATCGCACAAGCGATGATTAACGGCATCAAACGTGGTTTGTTCTCGAACGAAGCGGGTATGGGTTCTGCGCCAAACGCAGCAGCTTCTGCTACGCCTTACCCACCACACCCAGCATCACAAGGTTATGTGCAAATGCTAGGTGTGTTCATGGACACAATTGTTATCTGTTCTGCAACAGTAGCAATCATCTTGATGTCTGGTGAATATGTACCACACGGTGAAGTAACGGGTATCGAACTCACGCAACGTGCACTAACAGCACAAGTCGGCGAATGGGGTGGTATCTTTGTAGCGGTAGCGATTTTCTTCTTCGCTTTCACTTCAATCATTGCAAACTACTCGTACGCAGAAACAAACCTTATCTTCTTAGAGCACAACAACAAGAAGGGCCTAGTGCTGTTCCGTATCGTTGTACTGGGTATGGTTATGTTCGGTTCTCTCGCGACACTGCCAACGGTATGGGCATTAGCTGACGTATCGATGGGCCTAATGGCGATTGTGAACTTGGTAGCGATCATCTTGCTGTCGGGTATCGTGATTAAGCTAGCGAAAGACTACAACCGTCAATTAGACGCGGGTAAAGTACCCACGTTCGATGCGGATGATTTCCCAGAGCTTAAGGCTCAATTGGAAGATGGTATTTGGGTTAACAACAAGAAGAAGTAATCTTGTTGGAGTGATTCATCACTCATCCTAAAATCATTAGAAAGGCTAAGGTTTCGACCTTAGCCTTTTTCTTTGCCTGCGATATTTTCTTTATTATCGATTCTTCTTTGTAAGCGACTTACAGCTAGATCTGTCTATCAAAGTAATAGGAAGAGTCATAAAGACAAGTTGATGTTTTTTCTATACTCTAGCTGCATCCAGTTAGATAACCGATTAGGGTAAAGTTATGTTAGTTGTCGTTTCTCCAGCCAAGACATTAGATTACGAATCACCATTAGCGACTGAGCGCTTCAGCCAGCCAGAGTTTGTTGAGCACTCTGCAGAGCTTATTGAAGTGTGTCGTAAGCTGACACCTGCTGATGTATCAGCATTGATGAAGGTAAGCGATAAGATTGCTGGGCTGAACGTAGCGCGCTTTGAGCAATGGAGTGAGACCTTTACCCAAGAGAATGCTCGCCAAGCTATTTTGGCGTTCAAAGGTGACGTCTACACAGGCTTAGATGCTGAAACATTGTCGGACGATGATTTTGACTACGCACAGAATCACCTGCGCATGCTTTCTGGGTTATATGGCTTGCTTAAGCCGTTAGATCTGATGCAGCCATACCGCCTAGAGATGGGTACACGTTTGGCCAATGCTCGTGGTACTAACTTGTACCAGTTCTGGGGTAACATCATCACAGATAAGCTGAATGAAGCGCTGAATGCTCAAGGCGACAATGTGTTGATTAACCTAGCATCGAACGAATACTTTAAAGCGGTGAAGCCGAAGAGCCTTGATGGTCAAATCATCACGCCAGTTTTTAAAGACTGCAAGAATGGCCAGTACAAGGTGATCAGTTTTTACGCCAAGAAAGCGCGTGGCATGATGGCTCGCTACATCATTGAGAACAAAATCGATTCAGTGGAAGCACTGACCAAGTTTGATACGGCGGGTTACTACTTCGTTGAAGAAGAGTCGAACGTGAAAGAGTTAGTCTTCAAGCGTGAAGAGCAAAACTAATAGCTCTTGGTTAATTAGTCACTCTTGGTTAACGAGTTACTTCGGCTTTAGCCTGTAATTAAAATTAGAGACGAGTTATTTAGCCTGATAACAGGCCAGACAATAATAAGCCAGACAAAGAAAAGCCCCATGCAGATAACTGCATGGGGCTTTTTATTGAATCATTGAAAGGCGGTTCGATTACTTGTTCTTAACGGCTTTCTTTTTCTTAGCGATTTTCTTTTTCTTAGCAATTTTTTGCTTAGCCACCGCTTTCTTGTCTTCTTTCTTCGGTTTTTTCTTCTTTGTTACCGCGGCTTTCTTATGCGTTGGGCGCATGCCTTCGATGAAGCGCTCTTTGATCGCATCTTCAGTGTAACGAGCCACACGTTCAATCATTAGTTGATCGTGCGCTTCAATGATAGAAACCGCGTTACCTTTCTTACCTGCACGAGCCGTACGGCCGATGCGGTGTAGGTATACATCTGCTGTACGCGGCATGTCGTAGTTAATAACGTGGCTTACATCTGGAAGGTCGATACCACGAGCTGCGACGTCAGTTGCCAGCAGTACGTTGATAGAACCATCGCGGAAACGAGAAATCGCGTTGTTACGACGATCTTGAGGCATTTCACCTTGGATCCATACACACGGGATCTGTGCACTTTCTAATTGAGCTCGTAGGTCACCTAGGCGGTCACGAGTCTTCAAGAAGATGATGCTGCGTTCAGCTTGCTCTGTGATGATATGTTTTAGGATATCAAGCTTGTGCTTAGCTGAATCGGCACGGTGATACCATTGAGTGATCTTCTTACGTTCACGCAATGACGATTTTGCATCGATCTCTGCTGGGTTTTTCAGAAGGTCTTCAGTGAAACCTTCAATACCTTTACCTTCTAGCGTTGCTGAGAAAAGTAAAGTTTGTTTACGCCAGCGACACTCTGCAGACAGACGGTCAACAACAGGACCAAAGCCCATGTCTAGCATACGGTCAGCTTCATCGAGAACCAGCCATTCAATCGCACGGCAGTCAAAACGCTCGCCTTCAATGTATTCCATCAGACGACCAGGTGTTGCGACTACGATATCTTGAGTCGTGCTTAAGATATCTGCGTGCTCTTGGTACATCACACCGCCCGTGATCGTAAAGATATTTAGGCTGGTGTATTTAGCAAGTTCACGTGCTTGTTCGGTGATCTGCATTGCTAGCTCACGCGTTGGCGTCAGGATAAGCATACGTGCAGGGCCAGATTTCTTACGTGGGAAATCCAGTAGGTATTGCAGTGCTGGCAATACAAATGATGCTGTTTTACCAGTACCTGTTGGCGCAGAAGCCAAAACGTCTCTTCCATCTAACGCTTGTGGGATTGCTTCAGCTTGTATCTGTGTTGGGCGTTCGTAGCCCATTTCGTCAATTGCTTTAAGCAGCTCTTGGTTTAGATCGAGTTCTGCAAAGGTTCTGATCACTGTTGTTTCTCCACAAGCAATAAATGTTTCTGCCTCAAAAAGCAGACGATAAAAAAGAGTAGTCGGACATTATAGAAGCATTAGTGATTAGGATCACATGGTATTTGCTACATCTTGAGATAAAAATCTTTAGTAAGGGCAATAAATGCCTCGCTATAACCGCCATCGTGATGGATCGTAAGCGATTCACGCTGCAAATCTTGCTCGCTAACAGGATCTTTAGATAGTTCAAACAGGATTCTGCTTGGCGGTTTTTTGTCGGTTGTTTTCACATCAAGGCGCTTTGCTAGGTACCAACCACATTGCTCGGCAAGTTTGATGAAGCCTTCTCCTTCGGGCGTCGGCAGTATAAAACTGGCGGTGGCGGCATCAGTTGTTATCTCGAAACAACACTGGGCAAGTTGAAGGTGATCCAAGCTGTCGGTGTGTCTAGCGGTGGCTCTTTGACTTTGCTGTGCCTGTTCACCAGAGTTGAAGTAGGGCGGATTACAAATTATGGCATCAAATTGTTGCGAGAAATCCGTGGTTAACACGCTGTCGTGATGAAGGGAGATACGATCTTGCCAAGGCGACTGCTCAATATTGACTGTGGCAGCATCAATGGCGTGCTGATCAATATCGATCGCAGAGATTGAAGCATCCTCAAAACGCTGCGCAGCCATCAAGGCCAACAGACCTGTTCCTGTCCCTATATCGAGTACTAATGATTCAGGGGCAAGGTTAATCCATGATCCGAGCAGTACTCCATCGGTGCTAACAGGCATGCCGCTCTGTCCTCCGTAAATAGAGAACCTCTTAAAATTGAAGCTTTTAGTATTTGTCGTTTTGTCTTTCATGAATATTCTGATTATCGAGATATTTTAAGTGATTAGCTCTAATGTTAACTATTTGTGTAAATTAATATTCTAATTGCTTATCTATTGTTGCTAACAATGATCGGTTGATAATTATGTTAATCTGCATATATTTAGTTTAATTCACTACTTTTTGTTTATATATGCAAATTTATATGGTGTTTTTTTATGGTGACTTGCAGCTAGCCGAGTGTTTCGTCATTATGCGCGACTATTTTAAAGATTGATTGGCAGCTTCTCGCTGTAACATTCATGTAAGCACAACATAAACTCATAAATATAATTAAGGATTATCTGTGAAACAGAGTCTAAAACTAACAGATATAATGGCATTGGGCTTTATGCTTTTTGCGTTTTTCTTAGGTGCGGGTAACATCATCTTCCCACCTCTAGCTGGCCAATTAGCTGGTGATCACTTTCTTCCAGCGATGTCTGGTTTTCTGCTGACTGCCGTTGGTCTGCCGTTAATCACTATCGTCGCGGTTGCAGTGGCTGGTGGCTCTTGGGGTCACTTAACTAAAGATCTTCCTAAGAAAGCTGCAACCATCATGGCTGTGCTGATCTTTATCATTATCGGTCCTGCATTTGCTGCACCGCGTACTGGCCTTGTTGCATATGAGATGGCGGTGAAGCCGTTCTTCATTGATGCGACTCAAGTTCATCTAACTCTCTTTTCGATTGCATTTTTTGTGGTAGCGATGTTCTTCTCATGGTCACAAGGTAAGCTTATTGACGTTATTGGCAAGGTACTTACGCCTGCACTATTCGTTGGTTTGGTTGTACTGGCAGTTGCTGTGTTCATTAACCCACAAGGTGATGTCCTTGCGGCTCACGGTGAGTACATCACTCAGCCACTGACCAAAGGTTTCCTTGAAGGCTACAACACCATGGATACTTTTGCTGCTTTGATGTTTGGCATGCTGATTGTTGACGCAATTCGCAGTAAAGGCGTGACTGACCGCGCAGCAACAACTAAGTACCTAATCAGTGCGGGCTGTATTGCCGCTGCGGGTCTAGCATTTGTTTACATCTCTCTGTTCTTCCTGGGCGCAACAAGCGCAACAGTTGCAGCAGGTGCAGATAATGGCGGCGCTATCTTAAGCCTATACGTCCAATCTTTGTTTGGCCCTTCAGGTCAACTCGTGCTTTCTGTGATCGTACTATTGGCTTGTCTAACGACGGCGATTGGCCTTGTATCAGCATGTTCTGATTACTTCAGCTCGCTAACACCTCTGTCTTACAAGACCTGGGTAATCATCAACGGTGTAGCTTGTGCAACCGTAGCGAACGTTGGCCTTTCTCAGTTAATTTCTCTGTCTGTTCCAGTTCTGTTTGCACTTTATCCAGTAGCAATCGCATTGGTCGCACTGACATTCTTGCGCAGCCGCTTTCCTAATCCAAAAGCGGCTTACCGCGTAGTGGTATTAGTGTCTCTACTGTTTGCTCTTATCGATGGTGCTAAAGTTGCAGGTATAGATGTATCTGCAATGAACATGCTGCCGTTGTTCGAAATCGGTATGGGTTGGTTGCTTCCAACAACTGCCGCAATCATCTGTATGTTCTTCGTTGGTAAATCAACAGAGCAAGAGATGGCTGAAGAGACTGTTTAATCTTCCGTTGAGATGACATTGTCCTTCGACATGAAATAGAAAAGGCCTCATTACTTCGCAGTAATGAGGCCTTTTTGTATTCTGTGATCTTTTAATATTCTGCTACTTCGCTACTTCGCTACTTCGCTACTTCGCTACTGAGTTACTTAGCTGAGTGTACTTCTGTTTGGTTATAGCTTTTCGCTGTACTCAACCAGTACTTGTTCAACCCAGCTAGCGATACGGTCGTCGCTCAGTTCGTATTGTGAATCTTCATCAAGCGCCAAACCAACGAATTGAGATTGGTCTTCAGTGAGAGCTTTAGACGCTTCGAACTCGTAGCTGTCATCGTTTGGCCAGAAACCGACAAACTCAGTGCCAGCGATTTTCAGCTCATCATGTAATAGACCCATCGCATCTAAGAACCACTCGCCGTAGCCTTCTTGGTCACCTAAACCAAACAGCGC
This sequence comes from Vibrio sp. 10N.222.54.E6, assembly GCF_041473955.1. Taxonomy (NCBI): domain Bacteria; kingdom Pseudomonadati; phylum Pseudomonadota; class Gammaproteobacteria; order Vibrionales; family Vibrionaceae; genus Vibrio; species Vibrio sp. 10N.222.54.E6. Next base: position 223,074 of record NZ_JBFRTD010000014.1, read on the forward strand.
TACAACCTTGCCTTTCATTGGCGTGGTTGCAATGTCTTCCCACAGTTCATTCCAATCTTCTTGGATTTCACCGAAGTCCCAAGTTGAGATACCGAGCAGTAAAAGATCGTAGTCCGCCATCAATGAAAGAGGGGTTTCTTTCACGTTATGGATATCAACTAGGTCTTCACCAATAATGCCGCGAATTTTCTCTGCTGCCATTTCTGTGTAGCAGGTGGTTGAGCCGTAAAATAATCCAATTTTCATAGCAAACGTTCAATTTTAATTTCAGATGGCGAATTCTAACCATAAATCGACTTCGATTGCAGCGATTATCCGCTCAAGTCGTAATTTTTATGGCATTCATATTTGCTCTGGCATACTCTCAAAACAGTTTCCAATATTGTGAGTAACACTATGCAGTCGCCTCAAGGGCAGAGCGCAGACCACGGTCTAGTAGAACAGTTTTTAGATGCTATGTGGATGGAGCGAGGATTATCGGAGAATACGCTTGTCTCGTACCGTACCGACCTGTCTAAGCTTCTAACGTGGATGGAAAAGAACAATTACCGCCTCGATTTTATTAGTCTTTCAGGACTACAGGATTATCAAGGTTGGTTAGCCGATGCTGACTTTAAGCAGACTTCTCGCGCTCGTATGTTGTCGGCTATTCGTCGCTTGTTTCAATATCTACACCGCGAGAAAGTAAGAGCCGACGACCCTAGTGCATTGTTGATCAGTCCCAAACTGCCGAAGCGCTTGCCAAAAGATTTGAGTGAAGAACAAGTGGATTCGCTGCTTGAAGCGCCAGATCCAAACGATCCAATCGAGCTTCGCGATAAAGCGATGCTTGAGTTACTCTATGCAACTGGACTTCGTGTTACGGAACTCGTCAGTTTGACGATGGAAAACATCAGCCTAAGACAAGGCGTGGTGCGTGTTATTGGTAAGGGCGGTAAAGAGCGCTTGGTGCCAATGGGCGAAAACGCCGTCGATTGGATAGAGACTTTTATTGAACAAGGTCGGCCACAACTGCTCGGTGATAACAGCTCGGATGTGGTTTTTCCGAGTAAACGCGCTAAGCAAATGACTCGTCAAACGTTCTGGTATCGTATCAAGCATTATTCGGTCATTGCTGGTATCGACACGGAATTATTGTCTCCACACGTATTGAGACATGCTTTTGCCACTCATTTACTGAACTATGGCGCCGATCTCAGGGTCGTACAGATGTTGCTTGGACATAGTGACTTATCGACCACCCAAATTTATACTCATGTGGCGACTGAAAGGCTGAAGCAAATTCACGCTCAGCATCACCCACGTGCTTAAATCCATTTATTTTTAAGGTGAACCTAATGAGCGTATTACGCCGTCTTCCTCTACTAGCGCTTCCTCTCATGATTACTGCATGTAATGCATCAGAGGCGAAAGTAGAAACAACATCAACAGCCGTAGAAGCTGCTCCAGCTCAAGCTATTGATACAGCTGCGTTAACTAAGCGTTTTGAAAAAATCGGTATTAAGGTCGATAAGATTGTTCCTTCGGATATCGATGGTCTTTTAGAAGTTCAAACCAACAGCGGTATTATCTTTTCTTCTCCAGAGGGCGATCATTTTCTAGCTGGTACACTTTACTCTTTGGATGAAAACGGTAAGTTCAGTGATGTTTTGGCTGAGCGTCAGGCTCCACTGAATGCTGAAAAAGTAGCAGCGATGTCGGATACGGTTATCGAATACAAAGCAGATAACGAAAAGTACGTTGTGACGGTATTTACTGACATTACTTGTGGCTACTGTGTTCGTCTGCACAGTCAAATGCAAGGCTACAACGATCTGGGTATCACCGTTCGTTACATGGCTTACCCACGTCAAGGTGCGACAGGGCAAGTTGCCGATCAAATGGCGGCAATCTGGGCGTCTGATGATCCAAAAACAGCTATGCATGATGCTAAAGTCAATCGTCAAATGCCAGCGTCTGGTAAAGACCTAGCAGAGCAAAAGCAGATCATTGCTAAACAATACCAACTCGGTCGTGAGCTTGGCATCAATGGCACTCCGGCTATCGTGCTAGCAAGTGGTGAGTTGGTGAGTGGTTACTTACCTCCAGCGCAACTTATTCAGCGTTTAGAGCAGTAATCTTCATTTTTTATTACCTATTATTCCCCCCTGTTTTTGATTTAAGGAGTGGCCTGATTGATATCAGGCCCATTTTTATATGATAGAGATCCAACGCCGTCCTGAGGTCGACACTTCAGTCTTACCTGCTCACTTACCTGACTTGTTAAAGCGCATTTATGTGAGTCGCGGAATCGACAGTGCTGACCAGCTAGAGACAGCTGCGAAAGGTTTGCACTCTTATCAAAAACTGGGCGGTATTGATGCTGCGGTTGAATTGTTGTTCAAAGTCATTCAGCAGCAAAAGCGCATCATCATTGTTGGTGACTTTGATGCCGATGGCGCGACAAGCTCCGCGTTGTCTGTGCTTGCTCTGCGAATGTTGGGCAGCTCTAATGTTGATTATCTGGTCCCCAATCGTTTTGAAGATGGTTATGGCTTGAGCCCCGAGGTTGTCGAACAGGCGATCGAACTTGGTGCTGAAGTGATCATGACAGTCGACAACGGTGTATCTTCAATTGACGGTGTTCGCTTTGCTAAAGAGAAAGGCCTTGATGTACTGGTTACTGATCATCACTTGCCTGGTTCTGAATTACCGATTGCAGATGCAATGGTCAATCCCAACCTAGAAAGCTGCGCATTTCCTTCAAAAGCGCTAGCCGGTGTGGGTGTCGCCTTTTACCTGATGATGGCATTGTGTGTTCATATGCGTAAGTTGGGCTGGTTTTCTCAACACGGCATGACAGAACCCAAGTTGATGGAACTGATTGATCTAGTGGCACTGGGTACTGTTGCGGATGTGGTACCACTTGATGAAAACAACCGAATCTTGGTACACCAAGGGCTACAACGCATTCGTGCAGGCAAAGCGCGTCCGGGTATTCAAGCCTTGATTGAAATTGCTAAGCGAGATGCTAAGCGTTTAGTTGCCTCCGATTTTGGTTTTGCGCTTGGTCCACGTATCAATGCGGCTGGCCGATTGGATGATATGTCTTTTGGTGTTGAGCTGCTAATGAGTAATAACATCCATGCCGCGCGTCGAATGGCCAGCGAGTTAGATGGCTTGAACCAAACACGTAAAGAGATCGAAGAGGGCATGAAACAAGAAGCGATGGCTTTTTGTGAGCGCCTTGAATTTGGTAAAGACGATTTGCCTTCTGGTTTGGCTCTGTTTCAACGTGATTGGCATCAAGGCGTAATTGGTATTCTAGCTTCGCGTATCAAAGACAAATATCACCGCCCAGTGATCGCATTTGCTGATGGTGGTGAAGGTAGCATTAAGGGTTCATGTCGTTCGATTCCAGGTTTGCACATGCGCGATGCGCTAGACAGAATCGACACTCAAAACCCTGGCCTGATCTTGAAGTTTGGTGGTCACGCAATGGCAGCCGGCTTAACCATTATGGAAAAAGACTTCGAGCGATTCAGCAAGATGTTTGATGACGTTGTGCGTAAAGAACTCGGTGAGACGGCGCTGAAGGGTATTATCTTGTCTGATGGTGAGCTGTTACCTGAAGAGTTCTCAATGCACACCGCTGAGACGTTGCGTTCAGGTGGTCCGTGGGGACAAGCTTTCCCTGAGCCCATCTTTGATGGTGAGTTTAAAGTTCTGCATCAAAAATTAGTGGGTGAAAAGCACTTAAAGTTAATGCTTGAGCCATTGTATAAAGGCCACCCGACCAATGTGATGATTGATGGTATTGCCTTTAATGTTGACCTACGTCGCTGGCCTGATGCCTCAGTGAAAACGGTACATCTTGCGTTTAAGCTTGATATTAACGAGTTTCGTGGCAATCAATCGTTGCAGTTGATGATTGATCATATCGAAGCGAAATAGTTGAAGCCAAATAGCGTTATCGTTCACTGAATGAGGTTCATCATTTAGTGCCAAATCCAACAAGCTCTGTTCAAAAACAGGGCTTGTTTCCCTTCCTTTCCTTACAGATTTTGCGTGTTTTTTCTGCCCGTCAATTTTATATCCGATTAAGTTATTGAATCTTGGTGCACCACTCTAAAAAATTCTGTATCTCCGTCACACTTTTGAGTACAATTCTCCGGTTAAATTCTACTCATAAATGATGAGCTAAAATGTTTGAAATCAATCCTATAAAAAACCGTCTGCAGGATGTGTCTGAGCGCACAAATATCCTGAGGGGGTATCTTTGACTATGACGCAAAGAAAGAGCGTCTAGAAGAAGTAAACGCAGAATTAGAACAACCGGATGTATGGAACGAACCTGAGCGTGCTCAAGCGCTAGGAAAAGAGCGTTCAGCATTGGAAGCAGTAGTAGAAACGATCGACCAACTTGACCAAGGTGTTGAGGATGTTGATGGCCTATTAGAGCTTGCGGTTGAAGAAGAAGATCAAGAAACGTTCGATGAAATTGAGCCAGAACTGGCCGAGCTTGAAGCTAAGTTAGAGAAGCTGGAATTCCGTCGTATGTTCTCTGGTGATCACGACGCATCAGATTGCTACATCGATTTACAGTCAGGTTCGGGCGGTACAGAAGCTCAAGACTGGACTTCAATGATGTTGCGTATGTACTTGCGTTGGGCAGATTCGAAAGGCTTCAAGACTGAAGTTATCGAAGTGTCTGATGGCGATGTTGCTGGCCTTAAAGGCGCAACGGTACGTATCTCTGGTGAGTACGCTTACGGTTGGTTACGCACAGAGACTGGTGTTCACCGTCTAGTTCGTAAGTCACCATTTGATTCAAGTGGTCGTCGTCATACTTCATTTGCTTCTGCGTTTATCTATCCTGAGATTGATGACAACATTACGATCGACATTAATCCTTCTGACCTACGTATTGACGTATACCGTGCCTCTGGCGCTGGTGGTCAGCACGTAAACACCACGGAATCGGCGGTACGTATTACTCACGTTCCAACTAACACCGTGGTTCAGTGTCAGAATGACCGTTCGCAGCATAAGAACAAAGATCAAGCGATGAAGCAGCTACGTGCTAAGCTTTTTGAACTTGAGATTCAAAAGCAAAATGCTGAAAAACAAGCGAGCGAAGAAACGAAATCAGACATCGGTTGGGGCAGTCAGATCCGCTCTTACGTGCTGGATGATTCACGTATCAAAGATTTACGCACCGGCATCGAAAACCGTAATACTCAAGCGGTTCTTGACGGTGACTTAGACAAGTTTATTGAAGCTAGCCTGAAATCAGGTCTGTAAGCTTTATCAACTATTAAGCTTTACCAATAATATTGGTAAAAATGCCTATATTTTCAAAAATATAGCTGTCCAAATTATAAAAGCAGGGTACATCTCAAATGACTGATGCTGTTCAAAACGAAAATACACAAGAAGCTTCTTCACCTGAAGAGAACAAACTAATCGCTGAGCGCCGTAGCAAGCTGGATCATATCCGCCAAAACTGCAAAGCGAACGGTCACCCAAATGACTTCCGTCGTGAGCACCTAGCTGGCGACCTTCAAGCGGAATTCGGTGAGAAGACTAAGGAAGAGCTAGAAGAGCTTAACCACATCGTTGCGATCGCAGGTCGTATTATGGCGAAGCGTGGTCCATTTCTAGCGATTCAAGAAACTTCTGGTCGTATCCAAGCGTACGCAGCGAAAGACGTTCAAAAAGTGCTGAAAGAGAAGTACCAAGGCCTAGATATCGGTGACATCATCGGTGTTAAAGGTGCGCTTCACAAGTCTGGTAAAGGTGACCTTTACGTGAACATGGAAGAGTTTGAGTTGCTAACCAAAGCACTTCGTCCTCTACCAGAGAAGTTCCACGGCCTAACTGACCAAGAGATGCGCTACCGTCAGCGTTACGTTGATCTAATCGTGAACGAAGACTCTCGTAACACATTCATCGTGCGTTCTAAGCTTGTGTCTTCAATCCGTAACTTCATGAGCTCAAAAGGCTACCTAGAAGTTGAAACGCCAATGATGCACGTGATCCCAGGCGGTGCAACAGCACGTCCATTCATCACTCATCACAACGCACTAGACATCGACATGTACCTACGTGTTGCACCTGAGCTTTACCTTAAGCGTCTAGTAGTTGGTGGTTTTGACCGTGTATTCGAGATCAACCGTAACTTCCGTAACGAAGGTCTTTCTCCACGTCACAACCCAGAATTCACAATGATGGAATTCTACCAAGCGTACTCTGACTACAAAGATCTAATGGATCTAACGGAAGAGATGCTAAGCACAGCGGCGATGGACGTTCTTGGTTCTACTTCTATGCCTTACGGTGACGAAACAGTTGAGTTCGGTGGCACTTACGCTCGCATGAGCATGTTCGATGCAATCAAACACTACACACCTGAAAATGCAAACATTCAAGCTCTGACTGAAGACGATCTTCAGAACAGAGAATTGATGGTTAAAATTGCAGAAGAAGTGGGTCTTTACGTTGAGAAGTTTTGGACATGTGGTCAGCTTCTTGAAGAGATCTTTGGTGAAACGGCTGAGCCTCAGCTAATTCAACCAACGTTCATCACGGGTTACCCAGCGGACATCTCTCCACTGGCTCGTCGTAGCGACAGCAACCCATTCTTCACAGACCGCTTTGAGTTCTTCATCGGTGGCCGTGAAGTAGCGAACGGTTTCTCTGAGCTTAACGATGCACAAGACCAAGACGAGCGTTTCAAAGCACAAGTTAACGCAAAAGACGCGGGTGATGACGAAGCTATGTACTACGATGCGGACTACATTACTGCACTAGAGCACGGCCTACCGCCAACAGCGGGTCAAGGTATTGGTATCGATCGTCTAGCGATGCTATTTACTAACACCCACACAATCCGTGACGTGATCTTGTTCCCGGCAATGCGCCCACAAGCGTAATTTTCGCTTATGGGGTGTTTACTGCCCGTGTAATTTAAAAGCCACCTTCGGGTGGCTTTTTCGGTTTTTAGCGTCAAAACCTAGCTCGTACCGCACTCTTGATTCGAAAAATGATTATTTATGACATAGTCTTACCATTGAGACAAAAAATCTAAGATAGTCTCATTACTATACGTATCGGATCTGAATACGATCTTGCGGCAACGTTGTACCCGTATGATTCGTTTAACTCGTGTTAGCCTGATTGAAAAAAATAAAAACAGAATAAGGAAGAAGGATGGGAACTCAATTTAAGATGGATTCCTTACCAGGTTCTCTTATCGTCGTTGGTGGTGCGTACGAACCCTGGTTATCAGTGTTAGAACAAGTGGGTTGGCAATGTACCCAGTGTGCAGATTTACGAAAAGCCGATGCCTTAATTACTGATATTGGCCCCTGCATTGGCATTGTGGATCTTAGTCATGATGAGTTTAGCCTTAATGGTATCGCTAACCTCGTGAGCAACAACAAGCAAGTTCGATGGCTTGCTTTTATCCGTGAATCGCAATTGAGCTCAGATACAATCTGCCAATTTATCGTTAACTTCTGTATCGACTTTTTCACGGCACCAATCCCTGATGCTCAGCTATTGAGTACCATTGGTCATCAACTGGGTATGCTCAAACTTGAGCAGAAAGTATGGCCAAACTACGGTATTAACAACAATATGGGCCTACTCGGTGATTCTGTGGCGGTGAAACGCTTGAGAGACCAAGTCAAGCGAATTGGCCCCACAGATGTCAGTATTTTGATTTACGGTGAGAGTGGGACAGGAAAAGAGACAATTGCACGTTCCATTCATCAAAATTCATCGCGAGCTCAGAAACCATTTTTAACTGTGAATTGCCGTGCTCTATCTGAAATGAGGATAGAGACTGAGATGTTTGGTATTTCAGCCCCAGCAACGGCAGCGCCTTGTATGTTGGAAGAAGCCGATGGCGGAACCCTCTTACTCAACGATGTCCTAGCGATGCCTCGTAATCAACAATTGAACCTTTTACGCTTTTTACAAGAAGGGAAAATTGAAACCACGAAGGGAGCTAAGTCGGTTGATGTTCGCATTTTGGCTGCTAACTCTTCTGATATTGAAAAGGCATTGATCGAGGGCGACTTCAATGAAGAGCTTTATCATTACATCAATGTTCTGCGTATTCATGTTCCTAGCTTAAAAGAACGTGTGAGTGATATTTCAGTGCTAGCGAATCATTTTCTGCGTGAGTACTCAAAAGAGTTTAATGCGCAAGCGAAGAGCTTCTCAGACGATGCTATCCGCTCGATGAGTCGCTACCATTGGCCTGGCAACGTTCGTGAATTGATGAATCAGATTAAGCGTGTTGTGTTGATGTCTGATGCTGTCATCATTGAGGATCATCAACTGGATTTACCAAAACAGAATGATGAACGCCGCAGTCTGAAAAGTATACGTGAACGTTCAGAGCGAGATGCTTTACTCATTGTGTTGGAATCTTATGGTGGTCAAGTGTCTTTGGCCGCTAAGGAGCTTGGAGTTTCACGCGCAACTATGTACCGCTTACTCAATAAACATGGTCTTATATCTGAGGGCGTTGTTTAGAACGTTCTATTCATTGACTCTATCCGGTGAGTGAAAATTCAAGGGCCACGTATCATACGTGGCTTTTTTGTTTCTGAAGGATAGTCCGCTGTTCTATAGAGAGAGCCCTAAGATAGATATGCTGTGATTTTATATAATCATAGTGAATATGTTATATGTAAATGAATATGCAACTGATATTTCAGGCGAATGCATTGTTTTAAAAATGTTAACCAATTATCGGTTGAATAATATACTCACTTGGTTAGACTTTAACCGTGAAAGCAACGATTTAACAAAGACTTGTCTGCTTTTACGACCCCATTTCTTTTTGGATTTTTTAGTTAGCTTGGAGGCGCAAATGAAACATTTCGATTTTATACAGCATATTTGCGCGTCGTTTGATCCGTGTACTGACATGGTGACTGATATGTCACACACATCAGCCATGGCCGATCGAAACACCCAAGATAAACCTAACTAATAGATCCGTACCCTTATTTGGCTGCGGAAAAATAGCAGCTAAGTGAGAAGCCCTCATACTATCTAGAACGCTATTTTTCCTCAGTTTATTCCACAACTGGAGAGTTATTATGCGTCACTCAGTATATTTAAAACTAGCAACAGTTCTTATCCGTGCAGACCTTCGTCGTGAAGAGCGTGAATGGCAACGAAAAGTTCGTCGTAGTTCATATGATCTACCATGGAACAACACCCATTTATTGAGAGATATTGGCCTTGAAGCCGATGGTCGACCAATTGGTTTTTCTGAGCCTGAAGTTGTCACGATTGAGCGCCGAGTTCGTCATCTTCGTCGAGTCTTAAGCGCGCGAATACCGACGTAATCTTGTGGGGTGATAGCGCCTTTCACCCCACAAGATAAACATCAGCGATAGTTATGGCGTCGAAAATGCAAATTTTTGAACTAGAACTGGCCAAAAAAAGAGAAGCTCTTGCTTCTCTTTTTTTGCTTTTTTAAGTCGTTATCTAGTAAAGGTAAATAGTTCGGCTAAGCTTTACAGAGCAAGGGAGGCTGACTATGCAGAAGCATCAATTAGACATGTGGTTACATGGAGAGCACAAAGACTCTTATCAGACACCGAAAGTGTACGTTATTGGTTGCTCTGATATCTCTGAATATTTGCTGGCGGTGGAGTACAAACACAAGCTAGAACCGGTAAAGCAAGACGGCGAGCCGCTTCACTTTGGATCCTTGGATCAAGTGAAAGAGGAATTACTCCGGCTCGGCTTTGAAAAGGCCTACCTTCGCTTGCACAACGCGTATGATGAGTTTGGTAATGAACCCAACCAAAGCTACTGCGATATTGAACTGGCGCTCAAACCTCATTAGAGAGTATTCTTAACGAGCGTTGTAGTGAGAAATTACTTCTAAATTGAGACGGTTTATAACGTACTGATCTTTTAGCCTATCTATGCTAGATAAAACCTCTATGCGTAATGGCTTTCTATGCGTAATGGGTTGTCAGCAATCTGTGGGTGAATTGAGTTCGTAGATAGAAACCACGAGGTTTGGTCTTTATTGGTTTTCCACTTGCACCGTAAGCTTCTGTTAACACTCGACTGTTGGCGGCTTTTGGTCGCAAATGCAGTGCTTCGCCGTGTCTTGCTGTTATCTGTTCAACATTACCTAACACGATCAGCTCCATGAGCTCTTCCCAATCCCTTTTTAAGATCTCGTCTTCCGCTTGGGTTGGTGTCCACAATAAAGGGGATCCTACATGCCTTTCTGCCAGTGGGATCTCTCTTTCTCCCTCTACCGGGATCCACAACACTTTAGACAGCTTGTTTCGAACGTGACTGGTTTCCCACGTTATGCCTTGCACGCCCATCAATGGCGCGACACAAACAAAGGTGGTTTCGAGTGGCTTCCCTGAATAACCAATCGGGATACTTTTTAGCTCGATCCCGAGCTTGGCAAAATCTTGTTCTGGTTTACTGCCAGCTGGCGCACCCAAGTGCCATTCCAATAGTTGTCCAACCCAGCCTTTATCTCGCTTTAGGTCGTTTGGTACAACCATATTGGCTTCATCGGCGAGCTCTTTGAAGGTCATTCCTGCAATAGCATATGCTCTGTCTAACAGCTCTTGTTGTGTTTGTGGTTCTGGTTTCATAATAAAAGGCATGATCAAAAAAATGATTTTACCAGAAGTTATCACCATATGACGACTGGTTAAGAAATGATCGCCTTGCTAGAAAAGGGATCAAACTCATGGTTATCCACAGGACATGAAGGTAATTAATTGAAATATTAATTTAGTGGATAAATAAACAGGGGTTTGCAGGGGATAAAATGCTTGCTAAATAGGGTTTGAAATGAATCTTTCACTTACTAGTGTGGATAAACATCGGAGTGGTTGATCTTTAACCATGGGTGGTTTTTAAAAGATCTTTTTATTTTCTCATGTTTTTAAAATTGATGGGTTTGTTTCAATTTATTGATTATTAATTGTTTTTTTGTCGGTGGGTGGTTTTTTGTTTTTGGTCCTGATAAATCTATGGATTAAAAAAAACGATTGCGGGTAATTCTTCACATAGTTATTCACAGAAAAGGTGAATAAATGTGGTCTATGTCTCACTCTTGTGTGGGTAACTAAGATTTGAGCAAAACTTATCCATATTCGTAGTTATTATTCATAAATATAGCGCTTGTCACGTCACTAAGTTTGCTCCGATTGGGGATATGTGGAAAAATCAGTGTAATTAAAAATTTAGATAGAGGTTGGCCAGTGATAGATGGCGATGGTTACCGATTAAATGTTGGTATTGTAATCTGTAACAACCATGGTCAGGTCTTCTGGGCTAAACGATACGGGCAACATTCATGGCAATTCCCTCAAGGGGGAATAGATGAAGGTGAAACTCCGGAACAGGCAATGTACCGCGAGTTATATGAAGAGGTTGGCCTTACTAAAAAGGATGTAAAGATCGTCGCGACAAGTCGTCATTGGTTACGCTATAAGCTGCCCAAACGACTGGTTCGGTGGGATTCTAAACCTGTCTGTATTGGACAAAAACAGAAGTGGTTTCTTTTACGCTTAGATTGCGATGAATCGCATATCAATATGCAGCGTGGAAGCACACCTGAGTTTGATGGTTGGCGTTGGGTGAGTTACTGGTACCCAGTTCGACAAGTTGTATCTTTCAAGCGAGATGTTTACCGTCGAGCGATGAAAGAATTCGCATCTTTAGCAATGCCGTTTAAAGAGCGAAAAACAAAAGGAAAGCGCAAATTGCGTAGAGGTTAAGCATGCTCAGCCAACTAAGGGAAATAGTTGAACACGTATCAAGAGTTGAAGATGTGTCGACGGCTCTTGATATTTTGGTTAAAGAGACATGCAGCGCGATGCAGACGGAATGTTGCACCGTGTATTTGGCAAATAATGATATGCAGCGTCTTGAGTTGATGGCAACTCAAGGCCTGATCTTCAAAGGCAATAGTATTCACATTGGTTTTGACGAAGGTTTGGTTGGCCTTGTTAAAAGAAGTGCTGAACCTATTAACCTTGCACAGGCGTCTGCTCACCCTGCTTATAAGTTTTTTCCCGAGCTTGGAGAAAAGGTTTATCACTCTTTTCTCGGCACTCCGATTATCTATCGCAAGCAAGTGCTTGGCGTATTGGTCATTCAACAGAAGTCCCCCCGTTTATTCAGTGAGATGGAAGAATCCTTCCTTGTTACACTCTCAGCACAACTTGCGGTTATTGTGGCGCATGCCCAAACTCAAGGCCATTGGCTGTTAGAGCAACAGAAGCTACCTGCGACCAAAGGTATTGCAGCTTCATCGGGTGTGGCGATTGGTGACTTATGGTGGGACAACACTCAGCCTGAACTCACCGATGTTTACCCTGCTTCGACGCTCAATGTTGAAAGGGAGCATGAGCTGTTGGCAGTCGCTGTCGAAAATGCTCTCAATGATTTTAAGCGAATGCGAAAGCGTTTAGATAGTGAAATCAATAAAGACGCGTTGGCGATCTTTGATCTGTTTACTCACTTACTCAACGATCCCATGTTACGTAAGGATCTCAAGAGTCAAATTCAGAAAGGCGACAAAGCCGATTGGGCATTGAGACAGGTTGTTGAGAGTTACTCTAACCGTTTTGCTCGTATGTCAGATGTGTACCTTCGGGAGAGAGCGCAAGACGTCCGAGAGCTTGGTCAAAGACTGCTCTATTTCCTCCACAATTCTGAACATGAACTTCGCACGTTAGATAAACCGATTATTTTGGTGGTTCGTGAGTTAACGGCCTCTGTATTAGCGTCTATTCCTAAAGAAAAACTATTAGCGGTTATTTCCTTGGAAGGGGCGGCGAACTCGCACGCAGCGATTTTATCTCGAGCTTTGGGTATTCCTTCTGTTATGGGAGTTAACCTTAATCTTTCGCAAGCTAATGGTAAGCAAGCGATTGTTGACGGGTATAGCGGTGAGATTTTTATTGAGCCGACTAAAAACCTGCTCAAAGAGTATCGGGGGCTGATTCTAGAAGAGAGTGAGCTCTCCTCTATGGTCAATCGAGAACTGTACTTACCGGCAAAAACGAAAGACGACAAGCAAGTCGAGATTCTGCTTAATGCGGGTTTGAGTGCAGACACTAATATCGCCATTAACCAAGGGGTTGATGGGGTTGGTCTGTATCGAACCGAAATTTCTTTCTTGTTGCAGCAAAGGTTTCCGTCAGAGGACGAACAATTCAAGCAGTATCGTTCTGTGCTTGCGAGTTACCCCGAGAAGCAAGTGGTGATGCGAACCTTGGATATTGGTGGAGATAAGGCGTTACCTTACTTCCCAATAGAAGAAGACAATCCATTCCTTGGTTGGCGTGGTATTCGTTTTACGCTCGATCATCCTGACATCTTTATTATTCAGTTACGTGCCATGTTACGTGCGAGTTGTGATAGCCAGAACTTGAGTATCTTGTTGCCGATGATCTCTAGCACTCAAGAACTGGATGATACTGTTCAACTCATCGAGCAAGCCTACGATGAAGTGCATGAACTCGACAGTCGAGTTCGCATGCCGCGTATCGGTATCATGATTGAAGTGCCATCCATGCTTTACCTTCTTCCGCTTATTGCGGATAAAGTTGATTTCGTTTCGGTGGGCACCAATGACTTAACTCAATATTTATTGGCGGTTGACCGGAACAATTCCCGTGTCTCTGATGTCTATGAATCCATGCACCCTGCAGTGATCATGGCATTGAAACACATCCATGATACTTGTAAGCAATATCAATTGCCGGTGTGTATATGTGGAGAGCTCGCGGGTGATCCAATGGGTGCATTGCTCTTGATTGGGTTAGGGTATGAGACGTTAAGTATGAACACCTCAAATGTCGCAAGGACTAAGTATTTGATTCGTCAATCTAAGCTTAGTGAACTGCAAGATTTGGCAAATGAGGCGCTATCAAAACCGTATGGAAGTGACATCTATAGTATGATGCTCAACTATTTCGAAGAGCGTGAATTTACAGGCTTCATTCGAGCGGGTAAAAAATAGGATTTAACGTGTCATATGAACTGATAGGCTTGCTAGCAGGCCTTGGTGCTATTGTTGGTGTTTTAGCTGGCTTGCTGGGCATTGGTGGTGGTTTGCTGGTGGTTCCTGCCTTACTCTTTTTGCTTCCTAAAGCGGGTATCCCTCAAGAGTTTGCGATGCAAATGGCATTGGCTACCTCGTTATCAACCATCATCGTTACGTCGGGATCGTCTGCGATTAACCATTTAAAATTGGGTAATGTAGAGATTTTTGTCGTTAAATGGTTGATACCAGGTGTCGTGATAGGTGGCTTCCTAGGTTCTTTCGTGGCCGATGTGATTCCAGCTCAATACTTACCAAAAGTCTTTGGTGTGATTGTCTTGGTATTGGCGTTGCAAATGCTGTTGTCGATTCGCTCTAAGAGCCAAAAGTCGATGCCGGGTTCAGCTAAAACCGTGCTGTGTGGTGGCGGTATTGGTTTGGTATCAAGTTTAGCGGGCATTGGCGGTGGGTCTTTGTCGGTACCTTTCCTCAACCATCACGGTGTGGAAATGCGTAAAGCCGTCGGCTCATCTTCGGTATGCGGTTGTGTTATCGCGATTTCGGGAATGCTAGGTTTCATTTGGCATGGATCTTCTGTCGATGATCTTCCTGCGTATAGCTTAGGTTATGTTTATCTGCCGGCTTTGATTGCGATATCTTGTACCTCAGTGTTGACCACTCGAGTGGGTGCGAAACTGGCCACTCAATTACCAACCTCTGTTCTGAAGAAATTCTTTGCGGTATTTTTAATGTTTATAGCAGCGACAATGCTGCTGTAGTGTCTTTTCTGTTAGCTATTGAGCTAACCGTTAATCAATTTAGATAGAGAGCCAAGTATGTCTCAGGGTTTTATCGAATTCCCAAATATCGATCCTGTTCTTATTGAACTAGGACCAATCTCAGTTCGTTGGTACGGCCTAATGTACCTTGTCGGTTTTATGTTTGCTCTTTGGTTAGCAAATCGCCGAGCTGATCAACCCGGTAGTGGTTGGACTCGAGAGCAAGTATCAGACCTACTGTTTGCTGGCTTTCTAGGTGTGGTGCTTGGTGGTCGTATTGGCTACGTACTTTTCTACAACTTTGGCCTTTTCATTGATGATCCACTCTACCTATTTAAGGTATGGACTGGCGGTATGTCTTTCCACGGTGGTTTACTTGGTGTGATCACCGCGATGCTTTGGTATGCCAAAAAGAACGGTCGAACCTTTTTTGGTGTCGCTGACATGATTGCACCATTGGTTCCATTTGGTTTAGGTATGGGCCGCATGGGCAACTTCATGAACAGTGAGCTATGGGGTCGTGTGACTGATGTGCCATGGGCGATTGTATTCCCTAACGGTGGTCCACTTCCTCGTCACCCATCTCAGCTTTATGAAATGGCGCTTGAAGGTATTGTACTGTTCTTCATCTTGAACTGGTTCATCAAAAAGCCTCGCCCTCTTGGTTCTGTATCAGGGTTATTCCTAGCAGGATATGGTACATTCCGCTTCCTAGTTGAATACGTACGTGAACCTGATGCTCAGCTAGGTTTGTTCGGTGGATTTATCTCTATGGGACAAATTTTGTCACTGCCAATGGTTATCATCGGTGTGCTGATGATGGTTTGGGCATACAAGCGTGGTCACTACAAAGATGAATTACCACAACAAACGAAGTAAGGAATTGGTGTGAAACAGTATTTAGATCTCTGTCAGCGTATCGTTAATGACGGTACTTGGATTGAAAATGAACGCACAGGCAAGCGCTGCCTAACCGTAATCAATGCTGACCTTGAATATGATGTAGGTAATAACCAATTCCCACTGGTAACAACACGTAAAAGTTTTTGGAAAGCCGCAGTTGCTGAGCTGCTTGGCTATATCCGTGGTTACGACAATGCTGAAGATTTTCGTAAGCTAGGGACTAAAACTTGGGATGCGAATTCTAACCTGAATGAAGCATGGCTAAATAACCCTTACCGCAAGGGTGAAGACGACATGGGCCGTGTTTATGGCGTTCAAGGACGTGCATGGGCAAAACCTGATGGCGGTCATATCGACCAACTGAAGAAGATTGTTGATGATCTAACGAACGGCATTGATGACCGCGGCGAGATCTTAAACTTCTATAACCCAGGTGAGTTCCACATGGGTTGTTTACGTCCGTGTATGTACAGCCACCACTTCTCTCTACTTGGTGACACTTTGTACCTAAACAGTACTCAGCGCTCTTGTGATGTTCCATTAGGCCTGAACTTCAACATGGTTCAAGTGTATGTGTTCCTAGCAATCATGGCGCAAATTACTGGTAAGAAAGCGGGTGTGGCTTACCACAAGCTGGTTAATGCTCATATCTACGAAGATCAACTCGCACCTATGCGTGATATCCAGTTGAAGCGTGAGCCTTTAGCGGGGCCAACATTCCATATCAATCCTGAGATTAAGTCTTTAGAAGATTTGGAAACGTGGGTGACGATGGATGACTTCTGGGTTGAAGGCTACGAATGCCACGAAGCGATTAAGTACCCATTCTCGGTTTAATCTAATCTGCTTTGTTTGACTGACTGACTGACTGATTGATCGAAAGGCTGCCTCTGCGCAGCCTTTTTTATTTCTGATGCTTGGCTTGCTTACTATTCGTAAAACCAATAATCTTGAGTGGTCTTTTCTAACCACAGAACTACTATGACTCGCTCGCATTGCTTTGTATTGCAACACGACTTTCCTATTTCTTTCTACCCTGATAAAAACCAGTTGGTGATTGATAGTGAAGAGATTCATTTAGAGCCACTACAAGCAAGGCTGCTCAGCTATTTCATCGACAAGCGCGGGCAAGTGGTTAGTACGCAGCAGATAGCTGCTGATGTCTGGCAACGAACTCAAGTGTCTGACAACTTGGTCAGACAGGTCATCAGTTTACTGCGCAGTCAGCTTCAGGATAAAGTACGTCCGTATCGCATCATTCAGACCATTCCTAAGCAAGGTTATCTGTTCGATATTGAGATAATTCAGCCTAGCGTTGAGACTACTCCCGTAGTAGAAATTCCCCCACCTGAAATCAAAGTTGTTTCTAAGCCTAAAAATAAAACCATCGCCCTGATTACAACCGCAGTATTCTCTATTGGCTTAATAGCAACTTGGGCATGGCAAAGCGATATCCCAACCAATGACACAGCTGTTATTTCTGCGCCTCAAAGTGATGTGATTCCCGTTTATATCCATGACATAACACTCGATTCTGCGGACGATTATGAGATGTCGGAAAGCGTGTACAACTACCTATTCTACGGGCTGAACTCAGCGAGAAATTTATCGGGTTACCACTTCTCTCAGCTCTCGAAACAGGGCAAGCAATCACTTGCCAATAATGGTGTCGAACTCAAAGGTTGGCTCAAGCAAAAGGGCAGTAATTATATACTGAGCGTGCTGATACAAAACAACCGCCAGCCCAATCAAAGCCAGAAAGTGGAAAAGAGCTTTAGCCAAGATAACTTCTTTGATGCCATTGGGGATGTGATTCTTGAGATCAAAGCCATTATTGCCCCAATGAGTTCAGAATACGGTGTCGTCAGTCATCGAGTGACTTCTATTGATAACTACGATGATTGGAAGGTTATTTCAGAGGGAATATCGCTTTTCTACCAAGGCAAAGGTGGACAGCCATTTGCAGAGATCGCACTTCAGTTGGATACGATTCAACAGCAAGGAAGAGACAATTATTTGGTCAATGCCTTATTGTCGTATTCGGAATCTTTGGCTTATTTGCAAAGTCATGAGCAAGAAGATCGCGAACATGCACTGCAACTGGCAAAGCAAGCCTTTGAGATGAACCCACGTTGTGATATTGCCAACCTTACCTTGGGTCTTGCACTGTTAATCAACCAACATGCCAATCAAGCTTTCCCTTACCTTTTTTATGCGGCCGAAAGTACACCGAGCCCTATCAGTTTTTATCTACTTAGTGTGGCTGACAAGCTGTCGGATAACCCAGAAGGTTCGCAATACAACTATCAGCGCTATACCGAAGTGAAAAAAGAGTATAATGGCCAACTGTTTGATCTTATTGAATCTTTATAAAAAACAAACCTTTCCTAAACCACATAATTCTCTTTGAAGTGAAGACGTTGAGTTACCGCTAATAGTAACGGCTCTTCTGCAAGGTTTTCTTGTGCCGACAGGCTTCTCAACATGTTTGATTATTGTTTGGAGTCAGGCTCGATTGCCTTGCATCAAGCGTAAAAACATCGACTTCCACATACTGGTCACCAAATCATTAATTATTTGGGGTACACACATGTTGAAGAAGTTTGCTTTTCAGATCATTCCAATTCAGATCTTCTTATTCGTCTTTTGGTTCAAAAATGGCTTTGTCGATAAAGTGATGGGCGTTGTGCTTGGCTTTATTACGCCAGATACCGCTTATTCAGGTGATACTTGGGCTGGCTGGAAAGGCTATATTGTAGGTACTTGGGATAAGAGCCAAATCGGTCATGCTTTACTGAGCCCTACGTTCGATTTTATGTTCCCTATTCTGATTGCTTTGCAATGTGTGCCATTTTTATTGGTTCTTCGTTCAGTACTAGCAGGTGAGTTCATGTCTGGCAAGGAGCGTCCGTGGTTACTCTATGCTGCCTTTGCTTCTCTGTTTGTGACGGCTTGTATGGCTTTCACTCAAACCATCACAGGTGCAAGCGATGGGCAGTATCTATGGCAACTTATCGGCTTTGGCATGGTTGCCATTATGTATCTGCGTAATGAGCAAGGTAAGTAAGCGTTTCTTTAGATGCGAGATAAGGGGAGTTAGATACAAGTAGAAGAGATTCGGGATACTAAGATCAAAAACCCCCGTCATTCCCTATCACGCTCGTTCCTCGCTGTAGGGAATGACGGGGATATATAGATGCGAGTAAAACGGGCTTTTCGTTACTCGCTCACTCGCATCCATCCTGTATCTGCTTTCAACTTGTCACTCGCTACTCCAATCTTCTTTTTGTTTCCCACATCTGCCTTTCAGAAAAGAAAAAGCCCGCAACCTAGGAGGTTGCGGGCTTTGCTATAAGCGATGTTTGTTTTGCTATTAAGCTGTCAGTGCTAACACGCTACCAGGCAGTACAAGGAATACCGCAACAAGATAACCAGCTACTACAGCTTTGTTTTTCACTGCCATGTCTGAAATGATATCAGCTGCTTTCACTGGCAGTTCACGTAGGAACGGAATACCAAAGATGAATACCGTTGCCATGATGTTGAACACCAAGTGTACTAGAGCAATCTGTAGTGCGAATACTGCGAACTCACCAGATACTGCTGTCGCTGCTAATAGCGCGGTAATACACGTACCGATGTTTGCACCTAAAGTGAATGGGTAAACGTCACGTACTTTAAGAACACCTGAACCAACTAGTGGAACCATCAAGCTTGTTGTCGTTGAAGAAGACTGAACAAGGATAGTCACGATAGAGCCAGAAGCGATACCGTGGATAGGACCACGACCGATTGCGTTCTTTAGAATCTCACGAGCACGGCCAACCATTAGGCTCTTCATTAGCTTACCCATTACCGTGATAGCTACGAAGATAGTCGCGATACCTAGAACGATAAGCATAACCCCACCAACAGTGTCGCCAAACGTTGATAGTGGCTCTTTAATCGCACTTACAACAGGCTTAGTGATTGGCTTGATGAAGTTAAGACCACCCATGCTCATATCACCTGTTGCTAGCATCGGTGATACTAACCAGTGAGAAATTTTCTCTAGAATACCAAACGCCATCTCTAGTGGTAGGAAGATAGCAACGGCTAATAGGTTAAAGAAATCGTGAATCGTCGCACTTGCGAATGCACGTTTGAACTCATCTTTACAACGAACATGACCAAGGCTAACTAGCGTATTGGTTACTGTAGTACCAATGTTTGCACCCATGATCATAGGGATTGCTAGCTCAACAGGTAAACCACCTGCCACAAGGCCAACGATAATTGAAGTAACTGTACTTGATGATTGAATAAGGGCTGTTGCCACTAAACCAATCATTAAGCCTGCAACTGGATGTGAAGCAAATTCGAAAAGAACTTTTGCTTGCTCGCCTGTTGCCCATTTGAAGCCTGTACCAACCATTGAAACTGAAAGTAATAGTAGGTAAAGCATGAATGCCAAGTTAGCCCAGCGTAGCCAACGAGTTGTGCTCGAGATAGGCGCTGCTGCAGTAGTAGCTTGGTTCATAATGTTTTCTCCATTGGACCGTTTTAGTCTGTGTTTGGTCTGTTTGTTTAATCTGAGCGTGATGTTAGAGAACAAATATTTCAGTAATATTACATTTTGGTTTAGGTGAGACTTTTTTGTGATGATTTGCTCTTTAAATATTTGGTCTTGAAATGGTGGTGGCTTAACTTGTTGTTTTTAAAGTTTTTTGTTCGTGTTTTTGATAGGTGATATAGATCTTAAAAGTTAGAGAAAAATTGAAAATAATCGTTGAAATATTACATTATGAAATTAGACACTTCGTAAAAATAAGTAGTAATTGATAGTTAGGTGTGGTTTTTCCGAGTTTGTTGAGTGGGGAGGGCATATTTGATATAACAGGTTATCTTCTCTTTTTTTACGGCACATTTATGTCGCATCTCAACTATAACCACCTTTATTACTTCTGGATGGTTTGCAAGCAAGGCTCTGTTACTAAAGCTGCAGAAGCCCTATTCCTAACACCACAAACGGTAACTGGTCAGATAAAAGCCTTAGAAGAGCGTATGGACGGCAAGCTAACTAAGCGTAATGGTCGCAGTGTTGAGCCGACAGAGCTTGGGCAGTTGGTCTTTAAATATGCCGATCGTATGTTTGGCCTGAGTTACGAGATGCTGGATATCGTGAATTATAGCCAGCACTCCAATATTCTGTTTGATGTTGGCGTCGCGGATGCACTGTCCAAAAGATTAGTCAGCAAGATATTGATGTCGACAATCCCACCCGATAACAGCATTCATTTACGCTGCTTTGAATCGACTCATGAAATGCTACTTGAACAACTTTCTCAGCATAAGCTCGATATGATTTTGTCAGACTGCCCGGTGGATTCTAGCCAAAGCCCAGGCCTGTTTAGTAAAAAGTTGGGTGAGAGTGGTATGAGCTTTTTCAGTTCAGGTAATGTGGAAGGTGTTAACTTTCCTGCTGTATTAGAACAAAAGAAACTGTTAATCCCAGGAAGTCGAACTTCGATGGGGCGTAAAGTACTGCAATGGTTTGATAGACAAGGACTTAAGCCTGATATTTTGGGTGAGTTTGATGACGCGGCATTGATGAAGGCTTTCGCTCGTTACCACCACGACGCTATTTTCTTAGCGCCTACGCTATATATGTCAGAGGTTGAGGAAGATACGTCATTGCAATTGTTGGGGGGAATCGAGGAGTTAAAAGAGGAGTACTACGTCATATTTGCTGAGAGGATGATCCAACATCCAGCAGTAAAAAATGTATGTGACGCAGATTTTAGCAAATTGTTCGAGTGAGCTTGTTTGTTAATGAATTGATATCGATTATCATGACTTCATAATCTGCCGGAAATACAGATAACCCGGACTTGGCGTAAAGGTTGTATGGAGCCAAACTATGAACTTAAAAGAGATGGAGAAGAATTCAGCACAAGCTGTGATTCTACTCAAAGCCATGGCCAATGAGCGTCGCTTACAGATTCTGTGCCTATTGCATGGTACTGAGCTGTCGGTTGGGGAGTTGTGTGGCAAGTTGGAATTGAGTCAATCTGCTTTATCTCAACATCTTGCTTGGTTGAGAAGAGATGGTTTGGTCGAAACTCGCAAAGAAGCTCAAACAGTGTATTACACATTGAGCAGTGAAGAAGTAAAAGCGATGATTAACCTACTGCATGGTATGTACTGCAAGTAGTTTATTGCTGGTGGGGGAAGTGATTTCTTACCAGGGGTAGGGTCGACACAAGGAAGTGTCAGTATTTCATGTCGAACGTTAGTGCCTATCAGCAAACCGCATATCTTTAAGTAAACCAAGTAACGCTCAGCAAGAAAAATCTCTGTGTTACTCAAAATTTAGATATAAAAAAACCGGCCGAGGCCGGTTTTTTTCGTTTTGCGTTGTAATCAAATTTCTATTAAAGAGCTTTGATTGCAGCAGCGAAACGAGACTTATGACGTGCAGCTTTATTCTTATGAATAAGGCCTTTAGTCGCCATACGGTCTAGAAGAGGTGTAACTTCTACAAGAGCAGCAGTTGCAGCTTCTTTATTGCCAGCTTCAATAGCTGCAATAGTTTTTTTCATGTAAGTGCGCATCATAGAACGACGGCTAGCATTGTGCTGGCGACGTTTCTCAGCTTGGATAGCGCGCTTCTTAGCAGATTTACTGTTTGCCAAGGTCTAACTCCCAAAAACTTAGTTCGGTGACAATTTAAGGGCGAGGACTATCCCTCATAGGCGCTTAATTGTCAAATGATTTGTGCAAAAACCAATCGTAGCCAAACAAACTTTGGTATGGAAAGGTCATCGCGGTTAAGATGGCGGGGATTCTAACAGCATTTTTAGACCAATGCTAATAAATATGCTTCTTAGGACAGGATAGTATTTATCCTCGCTTGAAAGTAATCAACCAGTGTCAGAGGTTTGTGTGAGTAAACGACTATTAAAGTCAGGCCTGATTGTCAGTGCAATGACTTTTGTTTCCCGCGTATTGGGGCTAGTACGTGATGTAGTAGTAGCAAATTTGATGGGAGCAGGAGCGAGTGCCGACGTATTTTTCTTCGCTAATAAAATCCCTAATTTCTTACGTCGACTTTTCGCAGAAGGTGCCTTTTCTCAAGCGTTTGTTCCTGTATTAACAGAATATCACGCTGCTGGTGATAAAGATAAGACTCGAGATTTAATTGCCAAAGTATCGGGCACGCTCGGGGTACTAGTTTCTATCGTCACCGTTATCGGGGTGTTGGGCTCGGGTGTCATCACTGCGATGTTTGGCGCAGGTTGGTTTATCGATTGGTTAAATGATGGCCCAGCAGCACCAAAATTTGAGCTGGCGAGCTTTATGCTCAAGATTACCTTTCCTTATTTATGGTTTATCACCTTTGTTGCTTTATCTGGTGCAATCCTCAATACCATGGGCAAATTTGCGGTTTCGTCATTTACCCCTGTGTTCCTGAACGTAATGATCATAGGTTCAGCATGGTTTATCTCTCCTAATTTAGAACAACCCGAAATTGGCTTGGCCATCGGTGTGTTTCTTGGTGGTTTAGTCCAGTTCCTTTTCCAAATGCCTTTCTTGATTAAAGCGGGTGTGTTGGTTAAGCCGAAGTGGGGGTGGAGAGATCCCGGTGTGGTTAAGATTCGCACGCTAATGATCCCTGCCTTGTTTGGTGTATCAGTGAGCCAAATCAACTTGTTGTTCGATACCTTCATTGCCAGCTTTCTAGCAACCGGCTCTATCAGTTGGCTATATTATTCGGATCGATTATTGGAATTCCCACTCGGTTTGTTTGGTATTGCTATTGCGACGGTTATTCTTCCTGCTTTGTCGCGTAAACACGTAGATGCTCAAGGGGAAGGGTTTGCTCATACAATGGACTGGGGCGTGCGCATGGTTTTATTGCTAGGCATTCCTGCGATGTTAGGTCTTATTGTTTTAGCGAAGCCGATGCTGATGGTGCTCTTCATGCGTGGCGAGTTTTCACCACACGATGTACAGCAGGCTTCCATGTCTTTGGTGGCATACGCTTCAGGCTTGCTAAACTTCATGTTGATTAAAGTGTTGGCTCCGGGCTATTACTCACGTCAAGATACTAAAACTCCTGTGAAGTACGGCATCATTGCGATGGTCACTAACATGGTGTTCAACGCGATCTTCGCTTATTTCTATGGTTATGTTGGTTTGGCAATCGCAACGGCGTTATCTGCGTTCGTGAACATGACTCTACTTTATCGTGGTCTGCATATAGCGGGTGTTTATCGTTTAACCAAGACTACATTGTTGTTTAGCCTTAAATTATTAGTATCTGGAACTGTGATGGTTGGCGTGATTTTATGGCAACTAGACAATATGCAGCTGTGGCTTGATTGGAGCTTCAACCAAAGAGCGTTGACGCTAACAGGGTTGATCGCACTTGGTGGCTTTGCTTATATTGTGTCGGTACTGGTTTTAGGTATCCGAGTAAAACATTTAAAAGCAGCGACAGATTAATACTGATTAGTATATAATCCGTCGGTTTCACACAATAAATGATGCAAATAACAGGTTTTAGCTGATCACAATGGAACTGATCCGAGGTATACACAATATTAAAGCACAGCATCATGGCTGTGTATTAACCATAGGTAACTTCGATGGTGTTCATTTAGGGCATCAAGAGGTTCTGAGTCAGGTTTCTAAACAAGCTACAGCACTGGGACTCCCTTCTGTTGTCATGACGTTTGAACCGCAACCTATGGAGTTGTTTGCTAAAGGTCGAGCGCCAGCGCGTTTAACTCGCTTACGAGATAAGTACGTGCAATTGAGCAAGCTAGAGATTAGTCGTTTATTGTGTGTGAATTTCAATCAGTATTTTGCAAGCTTGTCTGCGAAAGCGTTCATTAAGGAGCTTTTGGTTGATAAGCTTGGTGTGAAATTCTTGGTGGTTGGTGACGATTTTTGCTTTGGCAAAGGCCGAACGGGTAATTTCGCTATGCTTAAAGAAGCGGGCGAAAAATATGGTTTTGAGGTGGTGAGCACCCAAAGTTATTGCTTAAACCAATTACGAGTAAGCAGCACTGAGATACGAAATGCGTTAGCGGCCAATGACTTGGTTTCTAGTGCTACCATGCTTGGGCGTGACTACAGTATCAGTGGTCGTGTTTCTCATGGTCGTAAACTAGGGAGAACTATCGGTTTCCCTACCGCTAATATTCCATTAAAACGTTGTGTTTCTCCTGTGTCGGGAGTGTATGTTGTTGAAGCATTAGATATCGACGGTGTTCCTGTCGGTGGTGTTGCTAATATTGGACAACGGCCAACAGTTAATGGTGTAAGGCAGCAATTAGAAGTACATTTTTTTGACTTTAAAGCCAATTTATATGGTAAACAGTTAGAAGTGCGACTTTTGCACAAACTGCGCGACGAGATAAAGTTTGAGTCGTTTGACGCATTAAAGAATCAAATAGAATTGGATGCTGAAGCCGCAAGGGTGTGGCTGCTTCAGCTAAAGAATTAGTCGGATAATTCCACCGATTAACATAATGTCTAACTTCGCCCAATATAACGGAATTAAGAATCGATGAGTGATTATAAAGATACCCTGAACTTACCAGAAACAGGGTTCCCAATGCGTGGCAATCTGGCAAATCGTGAACCAGAAATGCTGAAGCGTTGGTACAAAGAAGACCTTTACGGTGAGATCCGTAAGGCAAAGAAAGGTAAAAAATCTTTCGTACTGCATGATGGCCCTCCATACGCGAACGGCGACATTCACATTGGCCACGCGCTGAACAAGATTCTTAAAGACATTATTATCAAATCTAAGACCCTTTCTGGTTTTGATGCACCGTACATCCCTGGTTGGGACTGTCACGGTCTTCCAATCGAGTTGATGGTTGAGAAGAAGAAAGGTAAGCCTGGTCAGAAGATTTCAGCGGCTGAATTCCGCGAAGAGTGTCGTAAGTACGCTGCGGGCCAAGTTGAAGGTCAGAAAGAGAGCTTCAAACGTCTTGGTATCATGGGCGAGTGGGATAAACCATACCGCACTATGGATTTTGGCACTGAAGCGAACATCATTCGTTCTCTAGGTAAAATCGCAGACAAAGGTCACCTACTAAAAGGTTTCAAACCTGTTCACTGGTGTACTGACTGTGGTTCTGCTCTGGCTGAAGCTGAAGTTGAATACAAAGATAAAGTGTCTCCATCTATCGATGTGAAATTTTCTGCAGCTGACGAAGCGGCTCTACTAGAGAAATTTACTCTAGCGGAAGGTCACGCGGGTCAGGGCGAAATCTCTATTGTTATCTGGACGACAACACCGTGGACTCTGCCGGCTAACCGCGCAGTATGTCTACGTGATGATCTTGAATACGTACTTATCCAAGTTGAAGCGAATGGCGAACAGCCAGCTCAACGTATCGTTGTTGCTTCTGAACTAGCAAAAGACGTAATGGATCGTGCGGGTATCGAGCACTTCCATAACCTTGGTTTTGCTACTGGTGCTGATCTTGAGCTTTCTCAATTCAACCACCCGTTCTACAACTTTACGGTTCCTGCTGTTCTTGGTGACCACGTTACAACTGACTCTGGTACTGGTGTGGTTCATACCGCTCCTGGTCACGGTCAAGAGGATTTCGTGGTTGGTAAGAAGTACAACCTAGAAATCGCTAACCCAGTTGGTTCAAACGGCGTTTACCTGCCAGATACTGAGCTATTTGCTGGTCAGCACGTATTCAAAGCGAACGACTCTGTTTTAGAAGTTCTAAAAGAGAAGGGTGCACTACTGCATCACCACGCTTACGAGCACAGCTACCCACACTGTTGGAGACACAAAACTCCAATCATCTTCCGTGCAACACCACAATGGTTCATCTCTATGGATCAAGCTGGCCTACGTGCAAAAGCACTAGAGTCAACAAAGAGTGTTGAATGGATGCCTGAATGGGGTCAAAGCCGTATCGAAGGTATGATCGAAGGTCGCCCTGAGTGGTGTATCTCTCGTCAACGTACTTGGGGTGTGCCAATTGCTCTGTTCGTTCATAAAGAAACATCAGAACTTCATCCAGATAGCCCAACTCTTATTGAAAAAGTAGCGAAGCTTGTGGAAGAAAAAGGCATTCAAGCTTGGTGGGATGTAGATGCTGCTGAACTGATGGGTGCTGAAGACGCTGACAAGTACGAGAAAGTACTTGATACGTTAGACGTATGGTTCGACTCAGGTGTAACGCACTTCTCTGTTGTGGATTCTCGTGAAGAGTACAACTTCCCGAATGAAGAAAGAACGCACAGTGCTGATCTTTACCTTGAAGGTTCTGACCAACACCGTGGCTGGTTCCAGTCTTCTTTGATTTCATCTATCGCGATGAAAGACGAAGCACCATACAAGCAAGTGCTAACGCACGGTTTCGTGGTTGATGGTAACGGCCGTAAGATGTCTAAATCTATCGGTAACGTTGTTGCTCCTAAAGATGTAACGAACAAACTAGGCGCAGATATTCTACGTCTATGGGTTGCTTCTACGGATTACACTAACGAAGTTGCGGTTTCTGACGAGATTCTTAAGCGTTCTGCTGATGCTTACCGTCGTATTCGTAACACGGCTCGTTTCTTCCTAGCGAACTTGAACGGTTTCAACCCTGAAACTGACCTAGTTCCTGCTGAAGAAATGGTAGCACTTGATCGCTGGGCTGTTGGCCGTGCTCAAGCTGCACAAGAAGAGATCGTTAAAGCATACGGTGAGTACAATACTCACGGTGTAACTCAACGTCTAATGCAGTTCTGTTCTATCGAAATGGGTTCTTTCTACCTAGACGTAATTAAAGACCGTCAGTACACAGCGAAGCAGGGCAGCCATGCTCAACGTAGCTGCCAAACGGCGCTTTACTACATCGTAGAAGCTCTAGTTCGTTGGATGGCTCCTATCATGTCGTTCACTGCAGATGAAATCTGGAACGAGATGCCAGGCGAACGCGACACGTTTGTATTCACAGGCGAGTGGTTCGAAGGCCTATTTGGTCTTGCTGACGACGAAGAGCTAAGCAACGAATTCTGGACTGAAATCCAGTCAGTTCGTGGCGCAGTGAACAAGCTTCTTGAAGATGCTCGTAAAGAGAAAACAATCGGTGGCGCTCTGCAGGCTGAAGTTACTCTATACGCTGACGATGCACTAGCGGCAAAAATCAACAAGCTAGAAGATGAGCTACGTTTCGTACTTATTACTTCTGCTGCGGTTGTTAAACCACTTAGCGATAAGTCTGATACAGCTCAAGCGACAGACGTTGAAGGTCTGTACGTTGAAGTTGCAGCAACTGAAGCTGAGAAGTGTGACCGTTGCTGGCACCACACTCCAGATGTAGGCACAATTGAAGGTCACGAGAAAGTTTGTGGTCGTTGTGTGTCGAACATCGACGGTGAAGGCGAAGTGCGTAAGTACGCATAACGACTCAGAGAAATACTGAACTTTTTGTAAAAATCATAGCCCCAGTACCAACTGGGGTTATTTTTAATTATAGGAAATGTGTTTAGCCAAGTTTGGTAATCAAGGTCACTTAAATTGAGTAACAGTGAATACCAACTTCGTAAATACTAGGAATAGAAATGAGTGAAGTTTCGTTAAAACAATCTGGTGTGCGTTGGTTATGGTTGGCCCTACTAGTCTTCCTTGCTGATATCGGTATCAAACTCTTTGTTATGGACAACATGGGTTATGGCTGGGCAAACCGCATTGAGGTGTTGCCATTCTTTAACTTTTTGTACGTGCATAACTACGGTGCAGCATTTAGCTTCTTGAGTGATCAAAGTGGTTGGCAGCGCTGGTTATTTACTGGTATCGCATTTGCGGTAACGGGGATGCTGACGTACTGGATGAGCAAGCTACCAGCAACAGATAAGTGGAACAACATTGCTTATGCGATCATCATTGGTGGCGCTGTTGGTAACGTGTTCGACCGTGTTGTACATGGCTTTGTCGTCGATTACTTAGACTTCTATTGGGGTACTTACCACTGGCCTGCATTTAACCTAGCGGATATGGGAATCTGTATCGGCGCCGCGATGATCATCTTAGATGGTTTCCGTAAGAAAGATGAAAGCCAATAGACTACTCAGACATTAATGAGTATCAAGCAAATCGCTTTGTAATAGATTGTCCTAAAGTCAGCCTATGACTCACAGAATAGAATAGCCCTAAGCGCTGTCGGTTGATTCCGACGGCGCTTTTTTTTATGCTGCAAGTAATATGAGAGCAAAGCAAAATGCATTCTCAAATAATAAAGAAATCTAAGGAAAGTAACGTGGCAGCAATTAAAAATGATTCAGCAGTAACTCTACATTTTACGATTAAAATGAAGGATGGTTCAGTTGCCGATAGCACCGAAAATATGGGTAAGCCCGCTAAGTTCGTGATGGGTGATGGCAGCCTAAGTGAGAACTTTGAACAGTGCCTGATTGGCCTTGAAACGGGGACTGAAAAATCTATCGAATTGAAGGCGGAAGACGCGTTTGGTATGCCAAATCCAGATCATATCCATCATATGGATCGTGCTAAGTTTGTTGGCGACTCTGAAGTCGAAGTTGGCACTATTATGGCTTTCTCTGGTCCTGACGGTATGGAAATTCCAGGTATTATCACTGAGATCGCGGGTGATTCAGTGACGGTTGATTTTAATCACCCATTAGCCGGCCAAGACGTTACGTTTGACGTTAACATCTTAGCTGTGGACTAAGTGTCTTAACGGTGGAGTAGCTATCTTAGCGGCTAATCACTATCTTAACAGTAGAATAACATCGCCTTACAGGTGTGATGCAACCCAGAGCTTCACTGTCTAGGCGCTTCACTGTAGAATGCGAACCTCGCTGACAGCGAACTCTATAGAAACAACCTTAGTACCGCGGTAAATGATGAGCAATGAAATGAAAATAATGTTAGCTAACCCTCGTGGCTTTTGTGCCGGTGTCGATCGTGCGATCAGCATCGTAGAGCGCGCTCTTGAACTGTATCAGCCACCGATTTATGTTCGCCATGAAGTGGTGCATAACCGCTTTGTTGTTGAAGGGCTCAAGCAACGTGGTGCTATTTTTGTCGAAGAGTTAAGTGAAGTACCAGACGATAACATCGTGATCTTCTCGGCTCACGGTGTTTCTCAAGCGGTTCGCAAAGAAGCGAAAGAACGCGAGTTAACGGTATTTGATGCGACGTGTCCTTTGGTGACTAAAGTTCATATGGAGGTTGCTCGAGCGAGCCGCAAACATATGGAAGTAGTATTGATTGGTCACGCGGGTCACCCTGAAGTGGAAGGCACTATGGGTCAATACGCTAGCCAAGCTGGTGGTATGTATTTGGTTGAAAGACCAGAAGATGTACAGAACTTAGTCGTGAACGATCCAAGTAACTTACATTATGTTAGTCAAACCACGCTGTCAGTTGATGAAACTGCAGACGTGATTGAAGAGTTACGTCGCGTATTCCCTGAGATCCAAGGACCACGTAAAGATGATATTTGCTACGCAACACAAAACCGTCAAGACGCAATTCGTGAGATGGCTGGTGATGTCGATGTCGTGATAGTTGTTGGCTCTAAGAACTCATCGAACTCTACTCGTTTAAAAGAGCTAGCTGAGAAGCTAGGCACGCCTGGTTATCTAACCGACTGTCCTGAAGACATTCAAACTGAATGGGTTGAAGGGAAAAAGAAAATTGGTGTGACAGCGGGTGCTTCAGCGCCTGAAGAGCTAGTAAACCAAATCTTAGATCGTATTCGTGAGTTGGGTGCTACCGAGGTTGAAGAGATTCAAGGTCGTGAAGAGAACATGTTCTTCGAAGTACCAAAAGAGCTGCAGATTAAGCAAGTCGACTAGTCTCTATGGATTGGTGACAAGATCGATTCGTAACTTTATCGATTCGCAAACAGTATCGATTTGCAAACACTATTGATTTGTAAACAACAGGAAGCCAACGTTGATGTGTTGGCTTTTTTGATCGTATTTTGGAAAAAAGTCGAAACTTATGGGGTTACTGGAGACCGAGTTGCTCCTTTAAAGCCTTTAAGTAACGACGACTGACAGGTACTTCAAAGCCGGTCAGTGTGATGATCTCCGCTAATCCATTCTCTAACAGTTTGATCTCTTGGATCGATTTTATATTGATCAAATACTGTCGATGACAGCGGATCAAATCGGTCTTTTCTTCCAAGATCTTTAGCGTCAACTGCGAGGTTGCCGTTTGTGATGAGCTGCGTACGTGGACACCACTGATATCTGAATAAGCGCACTCGACCGTTTGGCTCGCCATGATCACAATGCGGTTGTGGCCGATACACGGGATCTGCTCTAAGTGGCAGGGAGCAATCGCAGATATATCTTGTTCTGGCGCTTTCTGGTTCAGCTTGATGACCTTATTCAGACGACAAACACTCTTGTTTAATCGACAAGGTTCAACCGGCTTGAGTAGGTAATCAAAGGCATTGTCTTCAAATGCTTGAATCGCATATTGGTCGTAGGCGGTGACGAATACCACGTAGGGCATGGTGTCTGGATCAAGCATGCTTAACAGTTCAATTCCGGTAACCTGCGGCATTTGGATATCCAAATACACCACATCAGGCTTGAGCAGATTGATCTGTTTCAGTCCTTCGATCGCGTTACTCGCTTGGCCAATGATTTCTACTTGTCCGGTTTCAGTCAGTAGTTCAATCAGCTCTTCGCGAGCAAAAAGCTCATCATCGACAACTAATGCCTTTAACATCCTACAATCTTCATTTTGGTTCTATCCCTGCTTGTTTCACGCTTTTCTTTTAAATGTCGGCTTCTAAATGTTTCAACTCGGAGTGATTCGTCTCCGAAAATGCCTTTATTTCAGTATAGGTATGATAAAGCTCATTCGAGTAAATTGCTGTGGTTGAGATTCTATTTTTAGTGCTGAATCTTGTCCAAAGAAATTAGTGAGTCGTTTATCAACAATCTCCATGCCTAATCCAACGTGATCTTGGGATGGCTTCTGATAATTACCAGCATTGTCTTCAACGATTAACTTGAATCCACCCTCGAAAGCCTCGCTATAGATCTTCACTTTACCGCCTTCCAACATATTAGATATCCCATGTTTGATGGCGTTTTCTACCAGCGGTTGCAGGGTAAAGCTCGGCAGTTGCGACTCGTATAGTTGTGAGGCGATATCCCATTCGACTTCTAATCGGTCAGTAAAACGTGCTTTTTCAATAGTTAGGTACGCATTGACGTGCGCCAGTTCGTCTTTGAGTTTCACTGTATTGATGTTCTGCTTCAGATTACTTCTAAAGAAGTGAGAGAGATGCTGAATTAGTTCTCGTGCTTTATCAGGGTCACGGCGTGTAACTGCACTGATGGTGTTGAGTGCATTAAACAGGAAGTGAGGATTCACCTGTGCATGCAGCAGTTTGATTTCCGCTTGGGTGAGCAGCGTTTGCTGTTGCTGATAATTACTAAACAATATCTGGCTCGACAATAGCTGAGCGATACCTTCACCCATCGACATGTTGATGGTCGAGAATAGTTTCAGCTTTGGCTCATACAGTTTGATGGTTCCGACCACTTCATTACCCGCGCGCAGTGGAATAATAAGCGCAGAACCCAATTTACAATCTTGCGATAGAGAACATTGGTACGGGTTTTCTTTGCCATCAAGGTAGATGATGTCGTTTTGTTCCATCGAGGTAAGCGTGCTCTGCGATGAAATCGGAGTGTTAGGTATGTGGTGTTCATCGCCAATGCCAACAAACGCGAGAATTTTTTCTCGGTCGGTGATCGCCACCGCACCAACGTTGGTCTCTTCGTAAATGATGCGCACGATTTTTTGCGCATTATCTGAATTGAATCCACCATGCAAAATACCCACCGAACGTTCGGCAATGGTTAATGCGCGGCGTGAGAAAGTTGCCGAATATTTTTCGAAGATGGTTTTCCGATCTTGGATGATGCTCATGAACAGTGCCGCACCCACAGAGTTAGCAATGATCATTGGCGCGGCAATATCAGAAACCAGAGCATAGGACTGCTCGAATGGTTTCGCGACCGCTAACAGAATTAGCATCTGAATAATTTCTGCAAACAGGGTTACCGAGAACACCACCAACGGATTAAACAGTTGGCTAGCTTTGTTCTTTCTAACCAAGTAAACGTGCAATAGGCCGCCAATCAAGCCTTCAGCTGTGGTCGAAATCGCACAAGCTAAGTCTGTGAAGCCGCCTAATGAGTAACGGTGAATACCGCCAGTAAAGCCGACGGCAAAACCAACGACAGGACCGCCAAACAGACCTCCCATTACCGCACCCATCGCGCGAGTGTTGGCTATGGCGTCATTAATCTGCAGTCCAAAATAGGTGCCCATAATACAGAACAGAGAAAACAGAACATAACAGCTGACTTTATGACTTAAGCGTGAAGAGATGCTCAACAAAGGGAGAATCAACGGGGTTTTACTTAGCATGTAAGCTATTACTAAGTAGACACAGGTTTGTTGCAGCAGAGAGAGAATGAGTTCCATATTTTCACCTATTGAGACGCTTGTTAAGTGTAAAGCTCATTGAGGCTGAAAGGTAGCTTTGCTTTTTGCAGGTTGTCTTTCTTTTGTAAAGTGGAAACTAACGTATTCAGTGGTTATGGATAAAATAATAAAGCCCATCATACATGATTAATGCCGATCGTTTAAGAA
>NZ_JBFRTD010000015.1:0-12860 GCF_041473955.1 Vibrio sp. 10N.222.54.E6
TCGTTTTTGTCTTAAATGAGGCCTCAACTTGCTTTGCTCTACGACTGATGCAGGTGTAATGCGGACAGCTTAATGGAACATGGGCCAGTATAAATATCGAGTTGATAAATCCTTGCAACGCTCTCAGTGGCATAGAAAACATGCGTTTCACCATGAGTGCTGTCGTGATAGCTAAATCACTGAATCGACGTGGCCTATCGCGCTTATTCTGTTTGCTTTGCGCCCACCCGCTAATCGCCTCTTCATCAATCCAAAAGGTCAGAGAGCCACGGTTAATGAGTGATTGGTTGTATTGCTTCCAGTTAGTTGTTTTGTAACGAGGTTTAGGCATAGAGCTACGAGTGAGAGTGGAGGTAGCTGATCAGATCGTAGGTTCTTGATTTAGTTCTATTGAATTACGCAACAAAGCCTATCGGCATAGCCTGCAGGCTTTTGAATGGCGAGGAAGCCACGAGAATAATAGATATAGCCAGAGAGTTTTTCGTTACAGCTGGTACGCACAGATTTGAGTCGGTTGAAACTGTTATAGCTATAAAGCGTATAACAAAGCTCTACATTTAAAGTCTCATATGCACCGCAAGCATGGTGTCACGCTGAATCCTAAAAAGGACATCAAGCCACTACTTGCAGTTGCCAAGAAATCGCGTAAATACCAATGGTTGAAGTAATATGATTCAATCGCCTTCCAGCAATCTGTGCTTAATCTTCACCAAGGCTTTAATAACTTCTTTAATCCGAAGTTGAAAGCGAAGTTGAAACGCGACAGAGGCTCCTTCGGGGCGAGTCCAATACACGGCAGAGGGACTCGCCTAATACTTAGTGGGAGAATCTGCTAGTTCTATGCCAGAGGAAGACATAAGTCGTAATTGAGTGAGTGTTACCACCCAACCCTCAGATTTCTTCTTTTCGAATCAGGGCAGGTAAAGCTTTCTCTAAACTTGGGGCCAGTTCAATTAGCCCGCTTGGGGTTTTCCGACCTAGAATTAGGTTTAATTATGCCGAAAAGTTATGCAAAAAGGAGCGTATTATTTGCCTTTTGCCGTTGTAGAAGACTAAGAGCTATAAAGTTTATCACGTCTGACGTAGGCTAAGGTCGCCCTTTCACGAATTAAGGAGGGCGTTAAAGGGAGAGGTTCTAGGCGGGATCGGCGAAGTTAAGGTGAACACCGTAACAAACTGAGCATGTGTGAATGCCAAATCAAGTGATGTGTTCTGCTGGGGTTCTGAGCAAAATAGGAAAAAGAAAAAAACGACATATGAGATCGTTGATGGTTACTGTCATGGAAGCTGGCTGGGAGCAACTAATGAGAAAATAAAACACTGCTCTCAACGGATCTTGTGGGACTTCCCTTTCGATATCAACCTCTAATCCATCAAGTAACGAGCTTCAAACCTAAAGAACATGAGTACTGCTGAGGACATTTTTCTGTTGAGATGTAACCAGTTCCGCTATTGGCATGCAAGATTCCCAAATCGTCTACTAATTAGATGGAGGATGAATTTTTCGGGGAAATGTGTTCAAGACCCCAATCAGCTGTAAATCGTAGAACGATTAACAAGGATGCCGTGTTCGGCCAACGTATAACTTAGATTGGCAGAGCTCAAAGTCGTAGAGGCATACCAGCGAACACACCAAAGAAGGAGGTTAGGGCGAAGTTTTTCCATTTGAACTCAAAGTTGGCCAGAGGGCGGGATTCGTTAAAACTCTCTTCTGTACATACATTATTACTGCGCTTTTCTAAATTTTTCATTATAAATTATAAATTAATTATTATAAAAATAATGATTAAATATATATTGTCATGGTGGTCAAATATGGGATATATTATATGAAATTTCTAAAAACAAATTCATTTAAAAAACTATGTTTACTCGCTTTTTTATTTAATATTAATAGCGCTTTTTGCTCTTCCACTGGACCTAGAGAGGAACCTTTTTCGAGGCTTTATCTTGAAGGCACCTATGTGAATTTATCGCCAAATTCTAAAATATACGCCAATAATAGAATGCAGGCCGAAATTGAAATTTATTATCAGTTGAAATCTAATTACACGTTTGACAATGCAAGTCTCAAAAAACTCTATACGGCGGAAACGATTGACTCGCTCTCCGTCTCAGATTCTCACAGCGGGTATGTATTAGATATCAGGCTTGAGGATGGAAGTAACCGAAACAGACGAAGAGAAGGCTATAGGAGTGTTTCTAAGTTTGTTTCAGGTAACCGTGCAGATGTTTATCATCTGTGTGTCCAAGCGACGGCCACCAATAATATCACTGGTGAATCTCTTACCCAAAATACTTGTAATGGAACCACAAACAAATCTTCTGCCATCGTCGAATTGTTGACCCCAAGAACCTTTACCAGTTCAGATTTTACCTACGAAACAAGCAATAGCGGATGGAGTGATGGGGCCATTCTTCATCTCCAGAAGTATAAGCCTAACAATTTTACGCTCCAGAAAGTTTGGCAAGAAGGGGGGCTGAGATTTAATAATGACCACCATAGGTTGCTGGGGACTTATAGCAACAGCCAGTCCTCTTCCGCCTTATACTGGATATATGATACAGATGCTGGCCATATCAACATACCATTTTCAACTACCTATGACACTGGCTGGAAAGACCGGGTTGTCTATGGCGATCTCAATACAGATGAGGCCATTATATTCGTCAGCTCATTTGGGCGCGGTATTTACAGCAGCAACTCTGCTAACATCTCTAAAGCATTTCCTCCCTATGACTGGAACCAAAGTATTAGTCCTGATGGAAAAATAGTGTATTTCGAAGATAAATTTGGCAATAGAGGATACTTTAGTTTTTCAAGAACTAGCTACAATGATTATTTCGAGGAAGGGTACTATTTAAGAAGAATACATAGTGAACATAATTAATAGGTGATTAATAAAATGTCTTTTTTATCGAATGCACATAACTTCTCAATTATTAATAATTCAGGTGTCGATCCTAGGACTGGGGCTTATATATGTTCAATAAGGCTCGCTGATTTTCTATCACATAAAACCGTAGGTTCTCCCATTTCCTTGGTATTAAACTATCGTGCCGAAAGTGTTCGAGATGAAGGGTTTGGGAGAGGCTGGCTACTTTCTTTAAGTCGTTTTGAAAAAGAAGATAGTATTATTTACCTGAGCTCAGGCCAAAATTATAAAGCGATTTATAATCATCAGACTAATGAATATAAACTCCCATACAGAAAAATTAAAGATATTAAGTTACTCTATTCTCTCAGTAATAATGAAATTAATGTTATCTATAAAAGTGGGATTGTAGAATCGATAGACTATGAAACGGGAGCCTTGAAAAAGATCACCTCCATCCAAGGCTTGGAAACAACATTCCACTATAGAGAGAGTGACCAAACTAGCAAATTGTGGAAAATAACGGATGGCTCAGGAAGAGAATTACGGATAGATTATTGGTCTGAAGACTTAAAAACAACGGTCACACAGGTTGTAGGTGGAGAAACCTATCAAACACTGGTTGTTGATAAAGAAAGCAATGGTATTTATAAAAGATTAACAACGCTTCATTTACCTGATGACGAGTCGAATATCACTTTTGAGTACGAATACCTGAGTAATATTAACTATGACCTCCTGACAGTCTTTTCTCATCCCAGTGGCCTGAAAGAAATCCTCACTTACCAAAATGAAGGGCACAGCTTTCCGAGCGGTGGGCCGGTCAGTAAAGTCCCTTATGTGACTATGCATCGATTTGTCGCTGGGAATAATCAACCTGACCGAGTAACAAACTATACTTATTCAGATAAAAACTATCTCGGTTTTGCTAGTGAAGCCGCGTTCGTCAATGGAGAAGATACTCTATTCAAATCTAGGAGTGACTATGAGTATAGTAGTGTCGAGAAAATAAATAGCACGCAATCCATAACACGGTCTTATAATAAATATCATTTACAAAAATCTATAGAATATCGCCACAATGAGGTTCTTTACAGAAAAGAAGAGTACGTTTATTACGCGGAGATAAATACCAGTATTGAGCATCAACCAGCCAATTACTCATTTCTGAAGGAAAAACATGAAACTCACTATGAAGATTCTGATTCTAGAACGTTTGTCCATAAGTATCAGTACGATGATTATGGGAATCAAACCTTAATTCGAGAGATAAATGGTGATCAAACGAAGCGAGTCTATTACACCTCTTCAGGAGAAGGTCAAGCATGCCCTCCAGAGCCTAATGGGTTTGTTGCCTTCCTGCAGGAAGAAACTTTCCAGCCAGCTTCCTCTATTACTAGTCATGAACAAGAGAGGAAAAGTGTCTTCACCTACCAATCCTTACCCCGCATCGGAGGAGGCAACTTTGTCGTCCTTAAACATGAAGAGAGCTCTCTGAGTCGTGTAGATTATGTTTACTTTAACAATGTTGAAGAGCTTACTCATGGTCAATTACAAAAAACCTCTACTTTTATCAATGATTTTGTTTCACGAAAGGACTTGTCGTACCGTTATACCGACCAAGATGTTGAAATTACAAGCGCACTAACAACACATGATAATTTAGTCGTTACCACCCAAGTCAAGCATGATTTAAAGAGTGGTGAAGCCGTTCAGTGGGTCGATAGTGAAGGAGTTATCTCAAGTTGTCGATACGATCTTCTTGGTAGGCGGACTCGAGAGATAAAGGCGGAAGGGACGGATTATGAAGCGGTAGTGAAGTATGTATATCGTGTTGGTGATGGGCTCAATCAATTGAAGAGCATAGAGCCTACCGGTATCCAAAGCGTCGAAGACTACAACAATGCAGGCAAGGTCATTAAGACAAAACGAAGTGATCTTAATGGTCAACTCATCGTGTTGAGTGAACTCAGCTATAACAGCCTGGGTCAATTGATTGAGCAGCAAGAATTTGATAACTTTTCGACCAGTTCTTCAATGGTAACTAACTACGAATACGATGCCAGAGGCAACCTTAGTAAAATCACCCACCCAGAGGGAAGGGTAGAAGTCATCAAGCAAAACCCCGTCAAGATGACTATAAACTATTCGATACAAGGTTTGCTTTCAGAAATTCGTTCTTTTGATTTAATGGGTAACTTATTAACAAAGGAGCTGCTCAACAGTCATGGGAAACGGTTAGCGTTTTTCCAGAATACTTATGATGCCTTAGGCAACTTGGTGTCGAGCACAGACCAGAAAAGTCATACTGTTGAATACACCTATGATACCGCAGACCGAGTTGTTTCAACACGTCAAATCTACGATGGTGAAACGCTTGAAATATCAAAAAAATACGTCCGTTACAGCCATGATCTTTTGCCTGTTGAAACCAGTGTTAATAATAAAACCATTGGGATTAGGGTGTATGACGGGCTATCTCGCATGGTATCTGAAGTGTCGAGTTCTGGAACTGAAAAACAGTCTTTTAGCGGGGCTTCTCCAATTCCCACGAGGGTTGTTATGGCGGATGGTAATGAACTCGAGATAACGTACAATAAGTATTTGAAGAAAGCCACGGCCTATAATGTTTCAGGCAACGAAGCGTTGAATGTCACCTATCACTACGACGCAAAATCTGGTCATCTAGTACGTGCAGAGAATAAAAATCTCATCAGTGCTTATGTGTACTTTAAAGATGGGATGACGAGAGAGGAGATGGCGTTTTTCCCCAATACGTCTGTTAGACTTTTTAGCTTTGAACAATATCACCTTTCAGGCAGGCTGGATTTTAAGCACGATTATTTTGGTAACGTCGTTAGATACAGCTATGACCGCTACGGAAGAATGTTTTATATCGAATATATTAAGCAAGATTCGAATAATGAGAGTGTCCATACATTCAGCACTTTAAATTATGATCACTATAGTCGCTTGGTCGGATGTGATACTTATAGGGGAAATGATCACCTTCAAATTAAACTAGAATTAAACGATGTCGGACTAGAAACGAAAAGAAGTGTTCATCTAAACTCTCAATTACAGTTTTCTTTGCAACAAGTTTATAACGATGAACTTCAAATCAGCCTAAAGACACTCGAAAGAGACAACAAAACAACGGTTGAAAAAATGTCATACGATGATTTCCATCGACTAGTTGATTATCAGTGTGATGGCTTTGAACACCCCAAAGATACATTTGGCAACAAAATCATTCGACAGCAATATAGTTATGACTTGTACGGCAATATAACCAAACTTATCACGTTTTTTTCAGACGGTACCGACAATATTTGTACATATACTTATGATACTGATGACGTGGTGCGTCTTGCGTCAATCTCTAATACCCACATTAGCTACTCTGAATCGGCTAACTTAACTTATGACACATCAGGAAACATAACTAAAGATGAGCGGGGGGCGCTTTATCATTATGACGCTCTTGGTCAATTGAATTCAACTTCTCTGCCTATTAACAACAAGTCTTATCAATTCGAATACGACGCTCAAGGCCGTGTAGTGGCGCAAATTGGGCAAGACGAACCCAAGATGGAGCTTTATTATCAAGGTGACCAGATAGTCAACGAATTATACGATGGATGGCACACTTGTTACCATAACGTGGGTGGTTTATGGACGGACCGTACTATTTCTTCGTACCTCAAGTTTAATATCAGCCCTTCAAATTATGATACCTCGGTGCATCTTGCTGAACATCAATACTTACTAGGAAACGCCCAACATAGTGCTATCGCTACTCTAACCTCACACCATGGCGATGATACTATTTCGACAGAATACAAAATGTACACCCCCTATGGACAAGGTTGAGGTGAATGCGTGATTTATAGAGGAAATGTTTATCATGAATAAGAATTATGGTTCATCCGGTGTTAATCAAAGATATATAGATCTATCAAAAAGAACTTTTATCAAGTATTCCACCTCATTGGCTGCTTTATCCCCGTTTATTTACTTTACTCCAAGATTTCTCTTAGCTGGCGAAGCCTTTAAATCAAAATTTGAATCTTCAGGGTTAATTGTGCCTGTTAAATTTTCTCAGAGTCGGTTAGGTTTTAATGGCGAACGTGAGATTAGCGACATTGGTTCAGGGCTATATCATTTAGGCAATGGTTTTCGGATTTATAGTTCAGGTTTGACTCGCTTCCATTCTGCAGATGTGTTGAGTCCTTTTGGAGAGGGAGGGAGTAACTCCTATAGCTATTGTTTTGGCGATCCTGTGAATTTGCGTGATCCCAGCGGAAAGTTTGCGATATCCAGTTTAATTATAGGGGCGATTGTAGGGGCAATTCTAGGGGCGGGCATCTCCGCAACTGCAGAAGGAATTCGTGCGATAGTGACGGATACGCATTTTGAATGGGAACAAGTTGGGATTGGGGCCGCACTTGGCTTTATCTCAGGAGGATTTGGCGCGGCAGCAACGGGAGCAAAAACCAGTGTACAAGTGGGCCTCGCGATTGCTGATGCTTCTGTGTCAAGTGCAGTTAGCTTTGGTCTTGAATTGGCGACTGGCTCAAGTGCCAAAGATGCCGCTTTAAATGCGGGAATTGGGGCGGTAATAGGCCTTGTAACGTTTGGGGCAGGAAGAGGGATCGGGGTGGCTCGTAGCAGAAGAGCATTGATGGCTACACGACGCCAAGCGATGGAGATGGTTGAGTTAAGACATTGGTCCCCTCTTGAAGATCTCACGACCATAACAAGGCAGCGCTCACCAGGTTATCAAAGAACAGCAGCTATCTACAGGAGCGCCGACGATTATGTCTACAGCCATGGGGGGATTGGGTTAACCATGACGCCAGATGGTTTTAAAACAGCTGGACGGCTTGCGGAGTATCTACCAGAGGGCGCGCGAAGCGTTCAGAGGTTTAATTTGCAAACCTGTTTCGGGGCGACCGGAGGAAGCATGTTTTCTCAAGGGCAGGCTTTAGCCAATCATCTAAATACTAGAGTGGTTGCTTGGCCAGGTAACTACGTCCGCAACCTACCCGCAACTTCAGGGAGAGTGTTCAGACCTCAAGCCCCTGCATTAGCCAGGGTGACCAATAGCTTCAATACCGCGGCTGGTAACCTGAATAAACTCGTCATTTATGGTAGGAATCCGTCTTGGTTATGATAGTTAGAATGACAGTAATTTTTAACTAATGTGCTTTTTTACAAAAAATCTAGAGGTAAGTTGGTGGGGATAGGGGTTGTTGCCAAATTTGGGTAAAAGTAAAAAACTTCTGTCTGGCCTTTTGCCGAGTCCCGTCCTATGGCTAACTTTTAGTTCAAATGGAAACATAATATTCTCCCAGTTTGGTTGTTTATTTCATTATTGTAGCGGATTACTACAGGTGGATGCCGGCATTGCAACTGAGCTTGAAGCAGCAGCGAGTGAGAGCGTCCGGTTATTGGTTCTTTATCATCGAGGGGGAATTCACGCTCAAGCGATAATGTAACACTCTTCTTGTCTGGGCCTTCATTAGTATTAGAAGTGCTTATCTCACTGGCATATGACACTTTTAACATTGAAGGTTGCAACCCGATCGCTGTCGCATTCGCAATGAGCAACCCAGGCTCGGTATCACCTTGTTGAACAAAACCAGCAGAACGGGCTGGTAGGAGTAACTCTAACTCGAGGGGCGAGTCGTTGGGGATGATGCTTAAAATCGGTGTGCTTGGCTGCCCACTTTGGCTTGATAGGCAAGATAAAATGGCGACCACTTAAGTTAGGTGTGTTAGTAGAGGGGATGACGAGCGGAGATTGCATTGTGTTTGCTGAAGTCAGTCGAATTGCACGTTCAACGTTACAAGTACTAGAGGTACTCGAAGTGTGCATGAAAAAGAAAATTAATGTCTATATTGCAAAGGAAAACTTACAGTTATATGGCTCGAGGCAATCTCATATCACCGCTAAGGTGCTAGGAATTGCGGCAGAAATCGAGCGTGAGTTGATCTCGCTGAGAACGAAGGAAGCGCTCGCCGCCAGAAAGAAAAACGGAATGATTCTCGGAAGACTGAAGGGCCAAGCCGAGAGGGTGAAGCGCCGAGTACGCTGCGTGACTATATGAAGCTAAGGGTTAAGAGAGTTGTGAAAAGTGCTTGGCGGGAGACATGTGCTTACCAAAAACGGCTGCAATAATGAGGAGCTCTTGTTTTCGAATGTAGTAAATCACATGGTGCTTCAAAGGAAAGCGGAAGTAGTCTTGGCCCAACTCTGAAACTTCTATGCCGATCAACTTATTGCTAGCCAGTAATTCCATTGATTACTTTAGTTCTGAAAAGTAAGTGGTCCATTGTGTTTGCCCCCATCGCTCTAATGTATAGCGACGAATATCAATGAGATCAGACTGCGCTGCATAAGAAAGCTTATATTGCGTCATTAATCAAATTTACCTTGGTCAAGTGCATTCATGAAATCGTCACCGTCGACTAGGTTATCTGATAGAACATCGGCCTCTGCTTGTTCGAAGCGCGATTTCACCACCATCAATTTCAGGGCTTCAAGTTGCTCATATTCTTCACAAGACATCATCACCGCAACCGGTGAACCGTTCTTATTGATTTGTACGGGTTCACGTTGAGCCTTCATTAGTAAATCGCCAAATTTAGTTTTAGCTGTATTAGCAGTAAGTGATTGCATAATATTCTCCTTTTCGTTCATTATAAACGAATCGAACGCTTTAACTGATTTGTATGATTTTAGTTATACGGTTAATCCAATGGCGTGTCCATAAAGGTGTAATTTAGTGGATACGACTTGTTACCCCTCTCAGAACTGTCCAGTTAGTCTTTTAAATGTATATGTACACTTAATTAAAACTATCTTAATGTTCACTTTAGGGTTCATTTCATGAAAATTGGCTATGTCCGTGTCAGTATTCAAGACCAAACGCTCGACGTTCAACTTGAACAGGTTAAAGCTATAGGTTATGAAAAATTCACCAAGAGCAAGCGAGGGGGGGGAATCCCCAGAGAGAGAACTGCTTAACCTGTTGCTGGACTTTGCGAGGGAAGGGGATGTTATTCACGTTACTAAAGTCGACCGTATTTTGATCGTAATACCATTGATGCTTTGCAAATTGCTGAGCAGCTAGCGAGAAAGAAAGCCGGTTTGGTCTTTCATTACTTGGGCGATTTGGATATTAACAGTGATGTGGGCAGAGCGCGCGCTCAGAAGGGAGGCACCTCTAAGACGCTCACCAACTCATTCAAGAGATTGCAAACCAAAGGCATGAATAAACTGAGCTCAGTAAAGAGTTAGGGTGTAGTCGGACGACTGTTTATAAGGTCTCGGGATAAAAGTGTAGGTGAATTTGTAAAAAATCGTATTTTGCAGGGCAGCAGGAAGATATATGTTAACTTCAAATTAAACCTTTACAAAAACGAGATAATGGATAATAATGTCATCGCTCTGTTGTTCAGAGTTATTAAATGAAACATCAAGTTGTAAAAGTAAAACCCTCAGAATTCCTCGTTATTGTTGTTTTCCTCAGTGTTTCCCTTAGCTTCATAGATACATTAAATAATTCCAGCTCTCAGCGCATCGCATTTTGCGATTAATTTTTATCTTATATAAGGGACACAATATGTCTAACAAAACAAATGGCGTAGTAAAATGGTTTAACGAAGAGAAAGGTTTTGGTTTTCTAACTCAAGACAACGGCGGTGCTGACGTATTCGTTCACTTCCGTGCTATCGCATCTGAAGGTTTCAAGAC
The DNA here is from genome assembly GCF_041473955.1 of Vibrio sp. 10N.222.54.E6. Classification (NCBI taxonomy): domain Bacteria; kingdom Pseudomonadati; phylum Pseudomonadota; class Gammaproteobacteria; order Vibrionales; family Vibrionaceae; genus Vibrio; species Vibrio sp. 10N.222.54.E6. Next base: position 10,639 of record NZ_JBFRTD010000015.1, read on the forward strand.
TCTTAAAGAAGGCCAACAAGTGTCTTTCGAAGTAGAGCAAGGCCAAAAAGGTCTTCAAGCTGCAAACGTTGTAGCTGCATAAGATTTTAAGTAGGCGCGAGCGGAGATACCGCTTGCGTCACTTCCCCCCATCTTAGAGTACTTATTTATAACTCCCCACGAAAATATCCAATATTCTCCCAATAATTTTTGTATTTGTCGTTACGTTTCTTATTTACTTCGTTTTTATAAATAAAATTATTAATATATCTCAATAGTAGTATCTCTAAAAGACTGCTAGCTTCGTTATATCTAACGAAAATAAATAAGGATCAACCATGTCTCGAACAACAGGCCGTAAACTTTTTTGGTTTCAACAACAAAAGAAAAAAACGATAAATAATAAATAGGAATAGTATGAAGATCACATTTAATTTATTTAAAGATAACCTCTCTTGGGGTGGGATTATTCACCAACTTAATGGTGATGTTTTAAGGCGCCACGTGTTAGTGAGCGGAAACGTGGATGATATGAATATTAAATTTTCATACTGCGAAACGACTTTAACAGGCAGCATTACTGATCAACATGATTGTGTACTTGGTGATTTTAGTATTTTGGCTTAAATCTAAAGCACAGGCTTGTAATTAAGCTTACTAATAATTGATTACACAGTTGTCCGACTGAACTCTAACTCTTTGTTGATTGTGTGCTTGATATCTTGCTCCATAGGCTATTGACTACTTTGGTAAAGCGGCTTGTTAGGAAATCGGTCGACATGCATTCCTCGGCTCGTAATCGCCCCCTGATTTCATTGTAATACAGCAAGATGCGCTTCTTCATATTTCAGCGGAGGCGGAAATTGTGGTGTAAATGACTCTATATGCACCTCTGTTTATAAACCCTAGCCCTTAAAGTGCTTTATCAAATACTTCGGGCGTAATGTTAATATACCAATCTAAATTTACTTTCTTGCGCCTGATTAGCCCTCGCTCCTCAATAATTTCACAAGATACGCGGAAGTTGTTTGGAGGGACCTCTCTCCTAAGAAGTTGGTTAATAGCATGGTTGACCACCGTAGACTTACCTTCTTTGACTCCCTTCACGAATCCCTTTGCCAAACAACTTAATATCTCTTTTTGGATTTGGCTGAGTCTTTGATTTCTCATTTCATATTTTTATTATTCCTTGTAGCAATGATTAAACTTTAAATTTGAGAAGGAGGGTATGTTGTTTGGGTATACCTTATTGTCACTAGTTGAAAATTGCACCTAACCATTAAATGTCATAATATAAATGACATACCTATTTAGATCATAACCTAAAAGTCACTTAATCAAAATTATGTACATATTTGGATACTTAAGAGCATCAACTATCGAACAAGATGCAGAAAGAGCAAAAAAGACCTTATCAGAATTTGTTGAACAAAAAGGACTTCGTATTGCTGCTTGGTATGTTGAGCAAGAATCTGGCGCTTCGTTGCAAAGACCTAAATTACTGCAATTATTAAGTGATGCTAAAAAAGGGGATTTGATCATGATTGAGCAGATTGATCGACTCTCTCGTCTAAATGAATCTAGTTGGTCTAAATTGAAAGAAATGCTGTACGAGAAGGAATTGAAAGTCATTAGCTTGGATTTACCAACTAGTCACATCGCCATGGCTCCTGAAATATCCGATGAGTTCACGAATTCGATGATTAAAGCGATCAATAACATGATGATGGATATGCTCGCGGCGATTTCTCGTAAAGATTACGAAGATCGACGTCGACGCCAAAAGGAAGGCATAGATAAAGCTAAGACAATGGGCAAGTATCGAGGAAGAAGGCCCGATTTAGAGTTGCACGAACAAATCTACAAACTTCGAGTTCTTAAGGAGATGAGCATCAATGAAACAGCTAAGTTTGTGGGAGTGTCACCACGAACGGTCGTTCGTGTCGTCAAAAGAATGAGAGTTGAGCGTAACGAGAGCTAGGCATGTCTCACATCAAGTTGGGCCGGAATCGAGCAATTTTATAGCAGAAAGCGAAGTGATAGCGCTATTCGTGAGGGTTGTCTTCGTAAAGCAGGAGCCTCGCCCTTAAACTAGCAAGGCTTTATACTTTCTCGGCTAATGAGAAAGTTGTGCTAGTTCGTCTTTATTCAATCCTGTGACATCCATAATGGCTTCCTGATCTAGACCATTAAGCATCATCTTGCGCGCCATCTCCTTGAGGGCTTCTTGGCGTCCTTCTTGG
>NZ_JBFRTD010000015.1:13598-15794 GCF_041473955.1 Vibrio sp. 10N.222.54.E6
CCTTCTTGACGTCCTTCTTGGCGGCCACGTTGCTCGCCTTGTTGGCGCAATTGTTCTGCAATAGTCATAAGTGTGTCCTCGTGTTTCGGTACTGATGAGGCTAGTGACGTAATTAACGCCTCTAGGTTGTTCGTTTCACCCACTTGGAGTAAGTAGCTCATCAATGACTGTACTTGCTTATCTGTAGTGTAATCGGTTAAGAGCAATGTGACCAGAGGCTCAAAGAAATCCATGATATCCCGATGCCTTGCGTGCTTTTGGACAAGCTCAAGCAATGCGATGCGGCGATGCTGCATTATCTCATCATCGGAGATGACCGTGACATCGACTAATGGAAAATCTTGAGTATAGAGCGCTTTAGCTATAAGAGGGTTAACGAACCCTTTTAACCAATTCATCTCATACGGGTAGGGCGAGACCTTACCATGGTAAAACTGCAACGGGATCACCAGAGGTAAGCGCTCATGGCCAGCTTCAATATGTTGCTGCATGGCGGCGATAGCGTAACGCATTAGTCTGAATGCCATGTGTTTATCTGGTCGACTCTGGTGCTCGATTAACGCGTAGACGTAACCTTCCCCCTGAGACGTTGTAAGAGAATAAAGGACATCCGAATAGTAAGGCCGTAAACTTTCTTCAATAAAGCTGCCTGATTCGAGTTTTAGGGTCGTCAAATCACAGATTTCACGCAGCTCAGCAGGCAGGTGAATATCCAATAAGTCCTTAGCGGTTTCTGGATGAGTGAGAAACTGCTTAAAGAGGGCATCATGTGGGGTTGGCGTGGTCTTTTTCATTTTATTATCCTAACACCAAATGAGTTAAATCAGTATCACGATAGGGATTCTGCGCTAGCTTAATTTTTGCTCACGCATCAATTTAGATTATTTAATGTGATTCCCAAGGGAGGTTGACGGGGGAGTGTAAAATGAGAGCAGAGTGCAACAATAGTTAGCCACGCCTAACATTAAGTAGGCTTTCTAACAAAACTCTATTAATCGATTAGGTTTGTAGTAGAAAGCCCCTCTCAATTAGGCCTTTTTCTACAGCGAGATTTATATGCTATAAACGCTGTAACAACAATGGTTAATTGACTAACATGTATCGCTCGGGGATGTTTTAAAGTCATCAAATTTTAAGATTAGGTTTTTTGGTGAAGTTTGTGTTTTGGGGAGTCACACTTGGAGTTCTGTAAATAAGTGTACGTTATGAAGCCAAAGTCAAAATACCAAGGGTAGCGAGTAAACAAGAGACTATTTTCGTTTTAAGGTTCGTGCGCTCTTTTAAAAAGAAGTAACCAAAAAGAATATCGAGGATGAAGGCTCCTTGGAATAAAACCATGACTAAACTAAAAGCGCTAGTGTTAAGCACTTTTAAGAGAAAATAGTAGCTTGCTGTTCCGCAAGTGGCTGTTATTACGGCGTTAAATAGAACTTTTTTGATTAACCTATAATGAACTTTAAATAGTAGAGGCGTCAAAAAAGCGGTTCCAGAAAAACCGATAAAAAGGATAACGCTAGTAGGTAAGTACAACGTAAGTACTTTATCAAAACCAATGGCTAGAGTGAGAAAGATTGGCGCGAGCCACGCGTGTAGATTGTTTGAAAAAAGAAGATTCATGTTGTTACTTGTGCTGATGAGCAGTGAAGCGACAAGTATCAGTATAACGCCAGTCATTTGAAGGAAAGTCAGTGTCTCATTTAAAAAGCTAACCCCGAACAGAGCACTCCAAATGATCTTTGTTTTAGAGATTATCGAGATAGAGCCTAATTCAATTGAAGCACGAGCCCTAAAGGTTGAGTACGCAAACCCAAGCCATGAGAAAACACTGAATATACTTAAAAGCAACAGCTCCCAAAGTTCACTTGTATTGTCGAATTTTGTAGGGATTTGTTCGATTTCGAAGATAACAAACAGAGCAGCCAGTAAACTGCATGTAATTTGATAGGCTATTAAATATTCATTACATAAAGGATTTTTCTTAAGAAAGACTCGTGAAATCCATTTGTCTAATGAACTTAAAGTCATAGCTAGAGCTAATATAGTGTAGGAACTTATCATTGTTTCTCAATGTGAATCGAGGTCTTGCATTTTATGAGTTCAAATAGTTTTCGGTTATTGGGGCTACTCTCTTCTCCTTTAGTAATAGCAACGTGATTATAATCAGTTTCAATTTTAGCTATGACATTTGGAATGACG
>NZ_JBFRTD010000016.1:0-27893 GCF_041473955.1 Vibrio sp. 10N.222.54.E6
TTCTTAAACGATCGGCATTATACCCTTGGGTAGCCGTTTTGCTATTTGCTATTTAACTTATTAACCGAGCAAGTTTTTTGGTTCAGTTAAGCGCTTAGCGAAGCATTAAGCGTGAGCCAATGGAGTTGTCGATTGGCGTAACCATTCCAATGTATCACCTTCAACTAATGGGCTAACGTCGTTCCATACCTTCTGATGGTAGTCGTTCAGCCACGCCAGTTCAGGTCGTGTTAGCAAATCAACATTGATGTTGCGCTTATCGATAGGGCAACGAGTTAGCGACTCAAACGTTAGTACTGAGAAATCACCTTGAGTTGGAAGCTCAACTACCAATTCTAGGTTCTCGATACGGATACCAAACTCATCAGCACGGTAGTAACCCGGCTCGTTTGATAACACCATGCCTTCAACAAGAGGTACGTCGATAAGCTTCTTAGAGATGCTTTGTGGGCCTTCATGAACACTTAGGAAGTGACCAACACCGTGACCAGTACCATGATCGTAATCGAAGCCTTCTGCCCATAAGTGCTGACGCGCTAGGATATCCAGTTGGAAACCACGAGTACCCTGTGGGAAACGCGCACGTGCAATGCCGATGTGACCTTTAAGCGCTAATGTGAACTGCTGAATCATTTCGTCGCTTGGTTGGCCAATCGCGATAGTACGAGTGATGTCGGTTGTACCATCTAAGTACTGACCGCCTGAATCGACTAGGTACAGAGTATTCAGTTCTAGCTGACCAGGTTCAGGTTGGTTCTCATGGTTGTAGTGACACATTGCTGCGTTGCCGCCAGCCGCAGAAATGGTGTCAAAACTTAGATCCATCAGCGTCGGGTCTTGCTCGCGGAATGATTGTACTTTGTCAGCCAATACCGCTTCGTTGTGTAGGTTACCTTGCGCGACTTCTGCATCAATCCAAGATAGGAATTTCACCATCGCAACACCATCACGAATGTGACACGCCTTCATGCCGGCAATTTCAGTATCGTTTTTAGCGGCTTTTGGCATTAGACATGGGTCTGCTGCTTCAATGAGATGAGCGCCAGCGTTTTGAAGAACAAGCGTATACCAAGCATTACTTGTGCCTGAATCGACAGATACGTTTTTGCTTTCTAAAGATTGAAGGCGCGCTTCAAGCTCTGATGGGTGAGAAACGCGAATACCATTACCAACGTGCGCTTCAAAGCCAGCCGGGATGCGTGCTGGGTCTAGGAAGAAATCGACGCTTTCATCGGCGTGAATGATCGCGTTGGATAACACAACAGGTAGGCGAGATACGTCCAAGCCACGAATGTTAAGCAACCAACAGATTGAGTCTAGCTCGGTAAGGATAGCGGCGTCCGCACCTTTTGCTTTTAGTAAGCCAGCAATTTCAGCGCGTTTGCTCTCGCTTGATTGACCAACGGCGTCTGTTGCCATTAGGCGAACATCAGACACGACAGGCTCAGGGCGATCAGACCAAAGCTCATCAATTGGGTTTGCTGGGAGCGTTGTTAGCTCAACTTTCTCCGCTAGTTTTGCTTGTGCGCCTTTCAACCAAGCAGCGGTGTGCATGCGTGGGTCGAATGCAACCTTACTGCCTTGTGGCAATGAATTGATGATCCAATCTAAAGTCGGTTCTTCAATAAGGTGGCGATACTCAAATAACTCTGCTGGTACCTGCTTACGAACCTGAACGGTGTAGCGACCATCTACAAAAATAGCAGCAGTTTCACGAGTGATAACAGTGGCACCTGCAGAGCCAGTGAAACCTGTTAACCAGTGAAGTCGCTCGTTATGAGCGGGAACGTATTCACCTAGATATTCGTCTTCATGTGGAATGATAACGGCATCTAGGTTGTTTGTTTCAAGCCAAGCTCGAACCGCAGCAACGCGTTCAGCAGTGATATTGTGCATCTGTGTTTATCCTTATTGTTAGGGTCCTTGTTAACACTCACAGTCGATATACATGCGAGGGGACTTATTAGGTCAATAAGCTAGCGCTTTTGTTCGTTTGCTGCAAACGCTGTACGCCATTTTTATCTAAGGTGCAGAGTTTTTTCTTTGATGATATCTCGCAACCAAGTTAAGGCTGGGTCATTTTCTCTGTCACGGTGCCAAAACAAAGTGTATGCCATCGGTGGGAACTCCATTGGTAAAGGAACAACCACTAAGTCGAGTTGCTTAGCGACGAGGTAAGTAAAATGGCTTGGTGCGGTAAACACAAAGTCGGTGTAGGTACATAGGCTTGCAGCGCTATTGAAGTCTGGAACAGAAATAGCGATATCACGTTGGTGACCAAGATCAGCCAGTTTGTAGTCGAGCAGCCAGCGGTCGTTACCATCACACCTTACTTGTACATGACGCTGCGCAAGGTAGATTTCCAAATCCCATTTACCATTCAGAGCGGGGTGGTTGCGTCTTAGCACACACATCTGTGCGTCGCGGTAGATCTCTTGTTCGCAAATGTCGTCTGGCGGCAGCATAGTTAAACGCGCATCGTTGATGTCGATGTCTTTGCCAGTGAGTCCGATATCTAGTTCGCCAAGCTGCAGCTTCTTAAAGGTTTGTTCTGTCCAAGCATGGGTGTTGATATTGACCTTAGGTGCTTGTCGAAATATCGCCGGTAAGAAGTGCGGAAGAATCAGCGGGTAAACACTCTCAACGGCAGCAATATGAAAACTATGGTCACTGTTGTTGGGAATGAATGTCTCAGGCTGAGTGAGAACATCAAGTTGGTTGATCAACGTTTCTAACCGAGGCTTGAGGAAAACAGCTTTCGGTGTTGGTCGTAGGCCATGAGCACTTCGCGTAAAAAGGGGGTCATTAAATTGTTCACGAAGCTTGGCTAGCGACTTACTCACGGCTGATTGGCTCAAGCATAATCGGTGTGCGGTGCGAGTGACACTCAGCTCTTCCATCAGCACCTGTAAGCAAACCAATAGATTGAGGTCGAGGCGTGATAGTTTCTCGATATTCATGTGAGTTTCCTATTTGGAATAATGCTAATGAGTATATGCCATTTTTGTTCATATCTTTAGTTGGTTATTATGCACCTAAATTAACTCATTCGGAGAATCTTGTGCCTTCTAACGCGCTTCCAACCCCAAGTAAACTGCAGGTTGCTTTATTGGCAATGCTGGTTCTATTTAGCCCTCTGGCTATAGATATTTATCTTCCAGCTCTGCCACAAATTTCAACAGCGTTTCACGTGGAACACGCACTAGCACAAGATACGATTACTTGGTTTTTATTCGCCATGGGTGTCGGGCAATTATTTGCAGGCCCTTTGGCTGATAAGCTAGGACGTCGAACCGTTGCATTGGGAGGTGTTAGTATCTATGCATTGAGTGCTTGCTTGGCGTGGGCAGCTCAATCGATTGATATGATGCTAATAGCTCGGCTGCTACAAGGCTTAGGAGCTTGTGCGACTTCTGTAGCAGCCTTTGCGACGGTTCGCGATCTATTTGGTCCTGAGAAAAGTGGCCGTATGATCAGTTACCTCAATGGTGCAATTTGCTTTATTCCTGCACTAGCACCGATTCTTGGCGCTTGGTTAACTCATCAATTTGGTTGGCGTTCGAACTTTAGCTTTATGGCAGGCTTCGCAGTCGTTGTTGGCACTATCTTATTCTTCCAAATGAAAGAGTCTAACCCTGCGACAGAAAAGGTTGCGGTGTTCAAGCTTGAGCGATACTGGTCAGTATTGAAAACACCATCATTCCTTTTCCACGCAACCTTGTGTCTGATGGCGATGGCAGTGATTCTCGCTTATGTCACCTCTGCACCGGTTGTGTTGATGGAAAACCTAGGCCTGACCATGAAAGAGTTTACTTTCTGGTTTGGTGTTAATGCGGCCATCAACATTGCAGCAGCGTTTACTGCACCTAAATTTATGGACCGCTTTGGTACCTATAAAGCACTGGTCGTTGGTATCTCAACGCTGGGTTTAGCGGGCGTGATTATGTTAGTGCTTGCAGAACACGCTAGCCCAATTGCATTCATGCTGCCAATCTTCTTGTCTTCAGTGGGTTTTGCTTGGATTCTCGGTGCTGCTGCTGGTAAGGCTCTTGAACCTTTCGGTGACCGTGCGGGCACAGCTGCTGCACTGCTTGGCTTGTTCCAAATGAGTGGCTCAGGGCTGCTTGTTGGTACCATGCAACGCCTTGATTTAACGTCTCAAGTGATGATTGCGCTGCAAATGTTCCTTATTGTTCCTGCGTTGTTAGTGCTTGCGAGCAAAGCAGGCAAGTCGTGGCACACGACGTTTGCTAAGGCGTAAGTCTCAAGGGTGACAAAATATACAAATGGCGGTTTGCGAAACGTTAAAACATGGTATATTTGTCACTCATTGAAACGTTAGTCCCCAACGGAAAATACTGTAATGTCATTAACAACCTACGAAATGGCGCGCGTCTTAGAACAAATGGAAGATGCACCTGAAAAGGTCATGTTTGGTAAATTGCTTAAAGAGCTAGGCAACCAAAGTGAAGAGCGTATTCGCAGTGCGGCAAAACAAGTTCCAATCGATACTTTGCGAGACATCATTTACCAATTTCAGCGTGTGGTAGAGTCTCGTAAGGGTGAGCAGGTTCAGCTACTAGCAAAAGAGCTAGCCGAGCAAGGTATCTCTGCTGAAGAGCTACAAGCTTTTCTGAATAAGTAGTTTATCCCAGTTAAAAAGAAACCACTCAATTGAGTGGTTTTTTGCATTTTGGGGTATATCAATTTAGTGCGAATGAAAGTTCGTTCTAACCTCTAAACTGCGCTTTCAAAATTCTATCAAGTGAGAATGGCCCAGCGCCCCATACGACAACGATAAGAATCATTAATCCCCACAACTGATGATCATAGAAGCCTTGCGCCCATAACACTGGGTAAGACACAACCGCAATGATATTGAAAACGAACAGCACCGCTGCCATAGGTCGTGTTAATAGACCAAGCGCTAAGAATACCGGCAGAATCAATTCAGCTGCGGTGCCCATGTAGGCGGCTAACTCCCAAGGTAACAGTGGCACTTGGTATTCCAACTCAAACAAGTAAAGGGTGCTATCCCAAGTCGCTATCTTGGTTAGGCCAGAATTAAAGAATACCCACGCTACCCATAGGCGACAAAATAGCAGTAGCACCGGAACAAAGAGTGCTTGTGATTTCTCAATCAAACTGTCGTATTGAGCCATCATGTTTGTGACTGTGTTGTTATCCATATTATGTCTCCAATTCGGCATTGATTGAAAAGCCTGAGATGACGTTAAGCGCCATGACAGTATTCAGATGTTGTAGTAATGAAGGGGCTATCGCTACGAGCATTTGGCCTGATTGAAATTCGCGAAGTAGCTGATGGCATTCTTCACTCAAGTGATGACTATCAATCTGAGAATTATCGGCTCGTATTAACACCCCAAACTCAGGTTGGTTGATGTCTAACCCATCGAGTTGTTGCTGATAGATAGCGCGTTCAAGCGCGATAATCGTATAGTTAGAATTAATGAGCGTTATTGAATCTTTGAGATGAAAGACTAAAGCGCCTTGTTGCTCTGGTGGCACATCAGCTAAACCAGCAAGAGGACGTTGGTCGGCTTTTGATTCTGAAACGCTTCTCATCAAGCTGTCTTTGTTCCATTCATAAATAGCCACTTCGCAAAGGTAAGGTGCAGCCTCAATAACCGCAGGAAAGGCTTGGATGGTTTGTTCAAAGTGTTCACCGTAACCACTGACATCACCAGAGGTTAATGGATAACTTAAGACATGTTGACGAGCCATCTGTTGGAAGCACTCTTCGCCGACTAACATCTCGGTAAGTGGGTAGGTTGCAGCGAGTACCTCACTCAAGCTAATCACAAAGTTATTGCGATAAATCTGGATGCGCTGTTCATCAGTAAAGTGGTCGCTCACTATATCGCAATGCTCACCACTGTTTTGGTAGCGTAGGGCGTTAGCAAACTCTGATTGAACATCAGATAGGGAGTAGCTCATGATGCGCGACTCCTTTGATTGAACTTGTCGTGTTGATACAAGATGTCACTGGCTTTGGTTGCTTCAGCCAATAAGACTTGTGGCTCTGGGATATCTAGATCCCACTCAATCAAGGTATGGCGAGAGCTGTGCTTTGCTATCCACTGAGTATAAAGTTGCCACACTTCATCACAGACAGGTTTACTGTGGGTGTCTATCCAGATCTCACCTTGCTCGAGTTTCTTCTTAGTGAAACCTGCCAAGTGAATCTCTTCCACTTTGTCTGCCGGTATTCCACTTAGATACTCTTCACAGCTGAAGCCATGATTAAAAGATGAGACAAAAATATTATTGAAATCGAGCAGTAGACGACACTCGGTGCGCCTCTGTACCTCGGCTAAAAACTCCCACTCTGGGATGGTTGAATGCTTGAAGGCAAGGTAGCTCGATGGGTTCTCAATCAGCATAGGGCGTTGCAGGCTGTCTTGTACCTCGATGACATTGCGACAAAAGACCTCTAGCGCTTCTTCGGTATAAGGCAGCGGTAACAAGTCATTGAAGTAATGACCACTTGCCTGACTCCAACTGAGATGATCAGAAACTAAGAAGGGTTCGATATCATCAATGAGCTCTTTTAATTGCACAAGATGATGTTGGTTGATGCGCTCAACAGAACCTAGCGACAACCCAACACCGTGACAACTGATGTTGTGTGCGTGACGAATTTCTCTGAGTTGTTGGCGTTGCGGTGATTGAGCTAAGAAGTAGTTCTCGCTGTGAACTTCTAACCAACTTACTAAGGCTGGATTTTGGCTAAAGAAGTCCAAGTGCGGTGTTCTAAGGCCAACCCCTGCGTTGGGGTGAAGAGTTTGAGTCACAACGATTCTCCTAACAAGAAGTGGAGGTGAGCTGAATGCCAGCTCACCATACTAAGCAGCTCAATTATGATGATTGAGTATTACCACCTGATAATTTGCCACATAGTCCTTTAGGAACGACCACGAATGCATCGGATTGGTTGTCTTCTTTTGCTGTACCCGCACATGAACTTGTTTTGGTTGCACAATCATTTTGGCCAGCTTTTGCCACGCCGTAGCATTTTTCTTTTGCTGCTGCTTCCGCAGGTGCTGATGTAAGAACTGCACCGCCAAACGCTAGTACACTTGTGATTGCAGCTGTAACAGCAAGATTAGAATTTTTCATAGTCATTCCCTCTAGGACTTAATAGTATTTTTACATCGCAGGTTAATGAATTGTTAACTTGCTTACTAAAAAGGATAGGAAGAACTAGGAAATAATTTCACGGCATTATAAAAAATATCAATATTAATGATGATTTATGGTTTAAATTGCTGATTTTATTATGTTAATTTTTGATTATTTTTTCTTCTTATTATCCTAAACGCAGCCTAGTGTTTAGGTTATAATCAACTTTTATGTATAAATACCCAGTAGTGAGCATATCCAATGATAGATCCTTCGCTTTTACTCGATGGCCTAAACGACAAACAACGTGAGGCGGTCGCGGCACCTTTAGAAAACCTACTTATTCTGGCAGGTGCTGGTAGTGGTAAAACGCGAGTGTTGGTGCATCGTATCGCTTGGTTACAAAGCGTAGAGCAAGCATCACCGTTCTCTATCATGTCGGTTACTTTCACCAACAAAGCGGCAGCAGAGATGCGTGGTCGTATTGAAGAGTTGATGATGGGCAGTTCGTCGGGCATGTGGAACGGCACCTTCCACGGTATCTGTCACCGCATTCTTCGTGCTCACTACCTAGATGCAAAACTGCCAGAAGACTTCCAGATCATTGATTCAGATGATCAGATTCGTTTGCTGCGTCGCTTAATCAAGGCGCAAAACCTTGATGAAAAGCAGTGGCCAGCCAAGCAAGCTTCTTGGTGGATCAATGGCAAGAAAGACGAAGGGCTGCGCCCAAGTCACATTGACGCCTACCATGATCCAATAACTCAAACGTGGTTAAAGATTTACTCTGCTTACCAAGAGGCATGTGATCGTGCTGGCTTGGTCGATTTTGCTGAAATCTTGTTGCGATCGCATGAACTATTGCGCGATAAGAAACACATCCGCGAGCACTACCAAGCTCGCTTTAAGCACATTCTTGTCGACGAATTCCAAGATACCAACAACATCCAATACGCTTGGTTACGTATGATGGCGGGCCCGGATTGTCGCGTGATGATCGTGGGTGATGATGACCAATCTATCTATGGCTGGCGTGGCGCTAAAATTGAAAATATTCAGAAGTTCTTGGATGAATTCCCAGGTGCTTCAACGGTTCGACTCGAACAAAACTACCGTTCAACCAAAACCATTCTTCAGGCGTCGAACGAGCTTATCTCGAACAACACCGAGCGTATGGGTAAAGAGCTGTGGACTGATGGCAACGATGGCGAGCCAATCTCAGTTTACTCAGCTTATAACGAGTTAGATGAAGCGCGTTTCACGGTTAGCAAAATCAAAGAGTGGCAAGAGAAAGGCGGTGCGTTAGAAGATACCGCGATGCTTTATCGTAATAACGCCCAATCTCGTGTGCTTGAAGAAGCGCTTATCCAAGGTGGCCTGCCTTACCGAATCTACGGTGGCATGCGATTCTTCGAGCGTCAGGAAATTAGAGATGCTTTGAGCTACCTGCGCTTAATGAGTAACCGTAGTAATGATGCGGCATTCGAACGTGTCGTTAATACGCCGACTCGTGGCTTGGGTGATAAAACGCTAGAAACGATTCGTCTTGCAGCGCGTGATCGTGGTGCAACCATGTGGGAAGCCAGTGTTGCTTTGATAGAAGAGCAAGTGCTACCTGGTCGTGCTGCGGGTGCATTGAGCCGCTTTATTGAACTTATCAATGCACTTGAAGATGACACCATAGAACTGAGACTTCATGAGCAAACCGACCACGTGATCAAATCGTCGGGCTTGTTTGCGATGTACGAGCAAGAGAAAGGCGAGAAGTCGAAGGCACGTATTGAGAACTTGGAAGAATTGGTAACGGCAACGCGTCAGTTTGAAAAACCAGAAGAAGCGGATGAAATGAGCATGCTAACAGCGTTCTTAACTCATGCGGCTTTGGAAGCGGGTGAAGGTCAGGCTGATGAGTTTGATGATGCGGTTCAGCTCATGACTCTGCACAGTGCCAAAGGCCTAGAGTTCCCAATGGTATTCATGGTTGGTGTTGAAGAGGGCATGTTCCCAAGCCAGATGTCTGCAGAAGAAGCGGGGCGTTTAGAAGAAGAGCGTCGTCTGTGTTACGTCGGCATGACCCGTGCGATGGAGAAGCTCTACATCACTTACGCTGAAATGCGTCGTTTGTACGGTCAAGACAAGTATCACAAGCCATCTCGTTTTATTCGTGAGCTACCAGAGACATGTCTGGATGAAGTGCGTATGAAAGCGCAAGTGAGTCGCCCTGCAAGCAGTGGTCGCTTTAGCCAAACCGCCGTGAAAGAGAACTTCAATGAAACAGGCTTTAGTTTGGGCTCTCGCGTTAAACACCCTAAGTTTGGTGAAGGTACCATCATCAACTTCGAAGGAAGTGGCCCACAAAGCCGAGTTCAAGTTGCGTTCAATGGTGAAGGGATTAAGTGGTTAGTAACGGCTTACGCTCGATTAGAGCAGCTTTAATTTGCTACTTCGGCATCTAAAAATCGTTCATTATTAAAAACTAAAAGAGCAGCCAATGGCTGCTCTTTTTATTGCTTTGTACTGACCTCTATTAGGTTAATACGAGCTTAAGGCATTGCTGCCTAAAAGTGAGACTTACAGTGCTGCAAGTGCCGCTTCGTAGTTTGGTTCTTCAGTGATCTCTGCAACCAACTCGCTGTGTGTTACCACACCTTTTTCATCAACAACGACAACTGCGCGTGTTGTTAGGCCTGATAGTGGGCCTTCAGCAATCGCTACGCCGTAGTCTGATGCGAATGCAGGAGAACGGAAAGTTGAAGCGTGTTGAACGCCTTCAATGCCTTCTAGTTCGCAGAAGCGACCCGCAGCAAACGGTAGGTCAGCAGAAATACAAACAACAACCGTGTTCTCAAGTTCTGCCGCTTTTGCGTTGAACGTGCGTACGCTCGTTGCACAAGTTGCTGTGTCGATGCTTGGGAAGATGTTTAGAACTACTTTCTTGCCTTCAAGAGAAGCAAGAGTCAGTTCAGAAAGATCGCCTGCAGTCAGTGCAAAGCTTGGTGACTTTTCACCTGTTTGTGGGAATGTGCCCGTTAGCGGTACAGCAGCGCCTTTGAAGGTAACGTGTGACATGAATTTGTCCTTAGTTTAATTATGGTTATGAAACTAGTTGAGCCTAGTTCGACTTACGTTACTCGGAAGTGGTTAAGAAGTGAATGCTTTAAATGTCAGAATTGTAATCAAAGGTCTTTGATTTATTTGTTTGAGAGAGGAATAAATGAAACGACAGATAAAGAAAAACCCCGAGAGCTTGCGCTCATCGGGGTCTATAGTCTTACTCGCAGCAATCCGGCTACTAAGTGTGCTCCATGCATCAAATCCATGATAGTGTGCTGTTATCCTTCAGCGTATTCCTTTCGTCGCCTTCCTAGCGGTGTCCTTGATCTTATCCTGATCTGCCAACAATCCTCGTTAGCGCGCGTCACTTGTTCCTTGAGCGGTGTCCTTTACATCATCCTGATGTTCAGTCCTTTCCTCGTCCAGAGGTGTCCATTGTCTTTCCTTAGTAGCAACCATCCTAGTTACTATTGCGTCCATTCAATGTCCATTTCGCTATCCATGCCGATTATTCATCCTGAGTAATCGAATCTTCATCCTGAAGATAACCAAGTCCTTGGCGTTTCCTGTTCCGTGTCAGCATCCTTCCGACACCATTCATATTACCGATTCCTTATTTATCAGCAATGGTGCATAAGCGAATTTCTATATAATTATTTGAATGATAAATGTACGTATCGTTTTATTTCAATTGGTTACGGTGTCTAGGTGACTAATTTCGCCATCAAATATCGATATTTACTCACTGCCTTGTGAGAGATCTCGCACAAGGCCGCGAGTAAAAAGGGAGGATTATTCCCTACTGACCAATGGCTGCACCTTCACGACGAGGGTCTGCAGCGCCTTCTAAACCATCTTTTGTGATGCGAATCGCGTGTAAACCAGAGTTAAGATCGCGAACGTTGACCTCAAATCCCATCTTTTCTAGCTCAGGTTTGAAGTTTTCCGCTGATGTTCCTTTTTCCAAATCTAAGGTACCGAAGCGGTTTAGGAAGTGTGGTTGATTGATGGCTTGCTGAATATCCATGTCCCATTGGGTATGAGCAATGATCGCTTGTGCCACATAACCTATGATACGGCTGCCTCCCGGAGAGCCAATTGCCATGTAAGGTTTATCGTCTTGCATGATGATGGTCGGTGCCATTGAAGAGCGCGGACGCTTACCCGGTTCAAGTCGGTTGGCGATAGGCTTACCATCGTTATGGGTCTTGAATGAGAAATCTGTCAGTTCGTTGTTGAGTAGGAAGCCTCTTACCATCAAGCGTGAGCCAAAGGCATTCTCAATGGTGGTGGTCATCGACACGACATTGCCATCGCTATCTACAATATTGAAGTGGCTAGTGGACGGTAATTCAATAGAAACATCTTGGCTTCTCTGCATCGCGTGATCCCACGGCGGTGTGCCTGAAGATGCGCTTGCCAATGCCTTACCTGCGGTAATTAACTGAGCACGTTCCTGCAAATAGTCAGTATTCACTAACCCTTGGGTTGGCATTGGCACATAATCTTGATCCGCCATGTACATACCACGGTCTGCAAAGGCTAGGCGAGAAGCATCTGCTAACACTTGCCAAGATTTCGCGTCGTTTGGTCCCCATGATTTAAGATCAAACTGCTCGGTCATCGCTAAGATCTGCCCAACCGTTAATGCACCTGAACTTGGTGGACCCATTCCGCACACTTGGTAGCTCTCATAAGCAGAACAAACCGGCTCGCGCTGCTTGATCGAATAAGCGTCGAAGTCTTTCTGTGCTAATACGCCTGGGTTACCTTTCGCTGTTTGCACGGTATTGATGATGTCGGCAGAGATCTCACCTTGGTAAAAGGCCTTAGCACCGTTCTTAGAAATAGCGTTTAACGTTGCCGCGTACTCTGGGTTCTTAAGTTGCGTGCCAGCTGTTTTCGGGCTGCCATCGGCATTGAAGAAGTAGGCTTTGGTAGTGGCAAAGCGGCTTAGTCGCTGTTGGTCATTTTCAATCAAGGTGGCTAAACGTGGACTAATAGTAAAACCTTCTTCAGCCAGCTGAGCGATAGGTTTAATCAGTGATGCCCATTCGAGCTTGCCGTATTTCTGGTGAGTGTCCCACAGTAATTGCACCGTGCCTGGCGTGCCAACGGAGCGACCGCCAACCACGGCATCATAGAATTTAAGCGGTTGGCCGCTTTCGTCTTGGAATAGACGTGGTGTGGCATCAAGTGGTGCAGTTTCACGGCCATCGTAGGTTTTGAGTTGCTTGTCCTGGCCATCAAAATAAACAAGGAACGCGCCGCCACCAATACCTGAAGACTGAGGTTCCACTAAGCCAAGCATAAGCTGCACAGCAACCATGGCATCAATCGCGTTACCACCACGAGCAAGTACATCAGCACCGGCTTGTGTGGCAAGAGGGTTGGCCGCGGTGACCATCCAATCGTTGGCTTTAACGAGCTGTTTGGTTTCTAAACCACTACTTTGTTCGGGTGCGACGGAATCGGCAGCTTGATTTGCCCAACTGACGTGAGAGGCAAAAAGTAGGGTAGAAGTGGCGAGGGTTGTTAGTTTTGTTTTCCACTGCATGATCTTCTCCTTTTAATATGCAGAGCTAGATTGGCAGTGGAAAGATGAGATAGCCAGAGTGTTGTTAACGAATTGTAATCTTGATTCGAATTTAAGCGATTAAACCGGACAGCGACTGCCAAAGAATACTCACGCCAATAAGGCTGAATACCACGCCACATAAGCCATCGATGTATACCGTTGCTTCGCTGAGTTTCTTTTGCAATGCTTTAGTCGAAAGCATCCAAGCCAGTAGTGAGAACCAAAACAGAGACAGACCAAATAGGATGATAAGCGCAAAGCCTTTACCTGACAGAGACATGTCGGCAGGCACTAGGCTCGACATCAAGCTGATAAAGAACACCAAAGCCTTTGGGTTGAGAATATTGGTCGCAAACCCTTTCGAAAATGCCTGACGCTTATTGGTCAGAATCAGATCGTTGGCATTGACGGTATCGGCATCATCATCGTGGTTCTGAATGATTTGCCAGGTTGCTTTAAGTGCACCGTAGCCTAAGTACAGTAAGTAGCTACCGCCGGCTAGTTGGATAATGGCAAATAATGTCGGTTGTTGGTGGACTAGGTAACTGATTCCCGTCAGGCTCAGCAATGAGTGCAGCAAGATCCCGCAAGATAAACCAAGCGCAATGTACAAGCCTGTCTGGCGTCCGTGACGCGTCGCATTTTGCACGACTAACGCAAAATCAGGGCCGGGGCTCATCAAAGCGATGAAGTGGATAGAGGCTAGGGTGATCAGTATGGTGACTTCGTTCATCGTCAGTTCTCAATAACGTTGCCGCTATTTTTAAATAAGTAATCGTATTGAGCGTAGCTTACCGTGATTTGAAATAGAGCAATTGTAAATTATCAACACTTAGTTGATTTGTGAGGGTGGTACGCCGAACGTGGTTTTGAAAGCCTTAGAGAAGTGTGCTTGATCATAGAAGCCTACTTGGTGCGCGACCTTGGTACCACATATCCCAGATTTAATCAGACGCATGCTCTGTTCCATACGTAAACGGCTCAGCCATGCATAAGGCGTAATGCCCATTCTGTTTTTAAAATGGCGTTGGAATTGAGTCGTGGTTAAACCACACAACTCAGACAATTGTTCTAATCGCACTGGTTGATCCAAGTTCGCCATCAAGTAGTCTTTTAGCGTATCAATCGATTGATTACCCAGTTTGATGTCACTCTTCGATCCAAATTTCGCATAACGATCGACAATCGTCGAGAACCCTTCGAAAGGTAAGCAATCTTGAGCGAGCTGGCTGATGTTTTGATGGATTAATAGGCCGTGCAAGTTGCGTAATTGTGAAAATGCAGCTTGATCGGAGAGGATCAACTCAGAAAAGCCTAATGTGTGACCATTTTGCTTGGGATCGGCAAGATCTTGAAACCATTGGGGAGACACGGCAAACACACTGACTTGATAACCCGAATCGAGTTTGGAGTGCCCATCATGCAGCTCATCGGGTGGCATGATAACAACTTGGCCAGCACCAACATTATGGCTCGTCCCTTTATAGACGAATTTCTGCTGTCCTCGGGTAATTAAACCAATGTGAAAGTCCAAATGATAGTGGCGCTGGAAAGCAAACTCTTGGTATTGAGCTTGGATCAGGCTGATATCTTCTGTTGGGGTAGAGTAATAGTGGACTTTATCCATGGTACAAAAAAGCTTGGTCAAATAGTCATCAATTCAACCAAGCTTATCTTCGTATTAAGGGATTGTCTTGTAAAAAACGATCAGTGTTACTGCTTAGCGCGTTTGTTCTTTCTGTTGTTACGCAGACCGTCAAAGCTGAATATCACCAACGCTCCCCAAATAAAGGCGAAGGTAATCGCTTTGTCACTGGTAAACGCTTCGCCATAAATCAGCACCGCTAACAAGAACATTAAGCTTGGTCCAATGTACTGGAAGAAGCCGAGGGTCGATAGCTTCAAGCGTGTTGCAGCGCCAGTAAAGCACAGCAGTGGAATGGTGGTAATAACACCAGCCGCAACCAATAATAGATTGAGTTGCATCGGGTTCATTGAGAAGTCCGAGGTTGGGCTATCAGCAATAAATAGTAGGTACGTTGCTGCGAGAGGCAACATAACCAGAGTCTCAATGAACAAACCTGTTTGCGCTTCTAAGCTCACCTTTTTACGCAGTAAGCCATAAAAACCGAAGCTAAAGGCTAGGGCAATGGCGACGATCGGCACTGAACCGAAGGCAATTAATTGGATCAATACGCCAATCGCAGCAAGAGCCACTGCAAACCATTGCAGCTTACGTAAGCGTTCGCCGAGGAAGAGCATCCCGAGCAACACGTTAATCAGTGGGTTGATGTAATACCCCAAGCTGGCATCAAGCATGTGATTGGAATTCACCGCCCAAATAAAAATAAGCCAGTTAGCGCCCACCAAAATAGACGTCGCCACCAAATAGAGCATTTTTGGTTTCGAGGTCAGGGTGTCGCGGACTTTACGCCAGCTGCGGCCAATGTGCAGTAAGAAAGCGAGTAGGAAAAAGGACCATACTACACGGTGGCTAAGGATCTCTAACGGGGATACGTCACTTAAAGATTTGAAATATATAGGGGCGATCCCCCACATGGTGTAGGCGCCGACGGCAAGCAAAACTCCCTGGCGCGTACGTTGTTGTTCTTCCTGTGTCATGCATCTTTCTCTAGCACTGAGTGCTTATTAATAAGATTTATAAAGAGAGTTGGTCAGTATAGGAGCGTTAACCCTTTTCACCTAACAATTTGCGGTTTAATTCGCCAGCGTTCCCCTCTACAATGTGCGCCTTGCTTGCCAATGCTGCACGCTGACTTTATACCTTGATTAGGAACCACAATGACCGCCACTCTGATTGCTGAGCAAACACCAACTCCCGCGAATGATGCGCAAGATATCTTACAAGATGTCTTTGGTTATCAAAGCTTTCGTGATGGTCAGCAAGAGGTCATAGACCTAGCCGTTGAAGGCAAAGACAGCTTGGTGATTATGCCAACCGGTGGTGGTAAGTCTCTGTGTTACCAGATCCCGGCTTTAGTGCGTGATGGGCTGACTTTGGTTATCTCACCGCTCATTTCATTGATGAAAGACCAAGTTGACCAGTTGAAAGCTAATGGTGTGGCGGCTGAGTGCATAAACTCATCGATGCCACGCGATCAACTGTTGAGCGTGTTCAACCGCATGAACTCAGGCCAATTGAAGATGGTTTATGCTTCACCAGAGCGTGTGTTGATGCGTGACTTCATCGAGCGCTTACAAGGTTTGCCGCTTTCGATGATTGCGGTGGATGAGGCACACTGTATCTCTCAGTGGGGACACGATTTCCGCCCTGAGTATGCTTTGCTAGGCCAGCTTAAACAGTATTTCCCGCATGTGCCTTATATGGCGCTGACAGCAACCGCTGACGATGCGACGCGCAAAGATATTATCTCGCGTTTGCAGCTGGTGGAGCCGCACACTTACTTAGGCAGCTTCGATCGCCCTAATATTCGCTACAACCTAGTTGAGAAGCACAAGCCCGTGTCACAAGTGGTTCGCTACCTAGAAACACAGAAAGGCAATTGCGGCATCATCTACTGTGGTAGCCGTAAGAAAGTGGAGATGGTGACCGAGAAGCTGTGCAATAACGGTATTCGCGCTGCGGGTTACCATGCCGGCATGGATACCGACGAACGTGCTTACGTTCAAGAAGCTTTCCAACGTGATGATATTCAGATCGTGGTCGCGACTGTGGCGTTTGGTATGGGCATCAACAAACCCAACGTACGCTTTGTGGTGCACTTTGATATCCCACGCAACATCGAATCTTACTATCAAGAGACAGGCCGTGCAGGTCGTGATGGCTTACCTGCTGAAGCGATGATGTTGTTTGACCCGGCTGATATGGGTTGGCTGCGTCGTATGCTTGATGAGAAAGAAGAAGGCCCGCAAAAACAAGTTGAGATGCACAAGCTGAACGCGATGAGTGCCTTTGCCGAAGCGCAAACGTGTCGTCGTCAGGTGCTGCTCAACTACTTTGGCGAATATCGCGAGAAGCAATGTGGTAACTGCGATATCTGCTTAGATCCACCAAAACACTTTGATGCGACCCAAGAGGCGCAGAAGGCGTTGTCTTGTGTGTACCGCGTTAATCAGTCATTTGGTATGGGCTATGTGGTCGAAGTGATGCGCGGTATGCAGAACATCCGTGTACGCGATAATGGTCACGACAAGCTTTCTACCTACGGTATTGGCCGCGACCATAGCCATGATTACTGGATCAGTATCTTCCGTCAGCTGATTCACAAAGGTTTGTTGTTCCAAAACATCACTCGTAACTCAACATTACAGTTAACAGAAGAAGCTCGACCGCTATTGCGTGGTGAGATGTCTTTGGAGTTGGCTGTACCTCGTTTAGATACAGCAGTGCGTAATGCGAAGTCCGATAAACTAAGCAGCAAGAACTACGATAAGAAGCTGTTTGCCAAACTGCGTAAGCTGCGTAAGTCGATTGCTGATGAAGATGGTTTGCCACCATACGTGGTATTCAGTGATGCGACGCTGATTGATATGGCCGAAATCCTACCCACATCTTATGGCGAGATGCTGGCGGTAAATGGCGTTGGTCAGCGTAAACTTGATAAGTACGCAGACCCATTCTTAGATTTGATTCAAGAACACATCACCACACACGGCTAGCTTGCAAGAAACGACTAGCTTATAAAAACGATTGGCTTATAGAAAAAGAATAAGGTTGATAGGGACATGACAACACCAACAGAATTTGGCTTAAGAGAGTATTTGGCTGAGGAAGGGCGTTTATTGATTACGTCTCCAAGTTTTGATTTTGATTCTTATGAAGTGCTAGGTGAAAAGCTGGTGGCGTTGCTGTCAGCTTCTGTTGTTGAAAAGCAATGGGACGCCGATATGCATTCTTGGTTGATTGATTTTGAAGATTGTCGGATGTTTTTAAAGTCTGAACATTACAGTGAATCAATCTGGTTTGAGTCGTTAAACGCTGAAGAAAGCCGAGAAGAGTTCGATTATCTCGCGACGCTTTTCAAGCGCGGTTTCTAACTTTTAACATGGCTTCTGAAACGTAGCTTCTAAACCTGGCTCTTAAAACTTGGCTTCTAACGTCATTCATCAATAAAAGTGAGGATAAACGTTTGCGTTTGTTCTCACCGTTGCAGCCAATATTGATTAATGTATAATCGCCCGCCGCTCAATAGAGCAAATTATAGAAACATTTTTAATTCACATTATTGGTAAGAGCTTTCTTGGATTATTCGAAGAAATGACTCGATTTGGGTTCCCTCACCCCCAAACCAAACTAAAAAGGTACAGCATGAGTAACTTTACCCCTGCGCAACAGCGCAAAGCCCTAGCACTATTAGTTTTGTTCCATTTGATCATTATTGCATCAAGCAATTATTTGGTTCAGCTACCTTTTACCGTCTTCGGTATGCACACCACTTGGGGTGCTTTCACTTTCCCGTTTATCTTTCTAGCGACAGACCTGACCGTACGTATTTTTGGCGCGCAGCTTGCTCGTAAAATCATTTTCTTAGTGATGTTACCAGCGCTGGCCGTTTCTTATTTATTGTCTGTGGTGTTCTTTGAAGGTTCATTCCAAGGCTTTAGCCAACTAGGCGAGTTCAACTTGTTTGTTGCACGCATCGCAGCGGCAAGCTTCATGGCTTATTTGCTTGGTCAGATCTTGGATGTGCATGTGTTCAACCGCTTACGCCAAATGAAGCAATGGTGGGTTGCGCCAACGTGTTCAACGTTATTCGGTAATGCCATTGATACCATCGCGTTCTTTGCGATTGCTTTCTACCAAAGCCCAGATCCATTCATGGCTGAGCACTGGACTGAAATTGCGTTGGTCGACTACGGATTCAAGCTTATCATCAGCTTAGGTTTGTTTGTTCCAATGTACGGTGTACTTCTAAATTACGTGGTTAAGAAGTTAACCGCTGTGAACCCTGACTTTAAAGCAACGGGCGTTAACGCTTAAGTTTAGATTTGTAACGCAAAGCATTAATGCAGCGATGAGAAAAAGCCCAAGTTAGTAGACTAACTTGGGCTTTTTTAATTTCTAGCGTCAGATACTAATATCAGAGGCATTCAATATTCAATGGCCAGCCAATATCGGTTTGTCTATTCGACTCGATCTCTAGCTCAGCAGCGGTCAGCGGGTTGTCTGCTAGCCATTGCTTAGAAAGCGTCAAGGTCAGATTGTTGTCATCCGTCGTCAGCTTGAACTCAGGCTCAAGCGCTGGATTACGACGGTGAGTCAACAAAATAGCTAAACGCAGAATTCGTAAAATACGCTTGCTGCTGGTACCTGAGATTGCATGTTGTTCAGGCAATGAAGTTAACTGTTCGCGGTAGCGACGTGTTAACTCACCCAAGCAGTGCTTTTGCGCTCGAGTAAAGCCTGGTAGGTCTAAGTTCTGCAGTAGGTAAGCACTGTGCTCGCCGCCTTTTTTGAAATCGATTGTTAAACCAATCTCATGAAGCTTCGCCGCTGTTTGTAATAGCACACCTGCTTGAGGTTCAGAAACCCACGTTTCGGCGCCCGCTTGCTCTAATAGAGTCTGTGCGACTACAGCAACTTGTTCACTGTAGCTTACGTCCATTTGGTAGCGTGATTGCACGCTCTTAATGGTACGAGCGCGAATATCTTCTTGGCGAAACTCATCAACCATCTCGTAGGCGAGACCTTCACGGAGTGCGCCGCCAGCGAGTGTCATTGAATCAATTTCAAGCAGCTCAAAAATCGCGATAAGAATAGAAAGACCACTTGGGAACACTAGTGCGCGCTCAAGGGTTAAGCCTTCAATCTCAAGCTCTTCTAAGCGCTCTGTAATCATCGCTTGTTTTTGTAGACGCTTGAGTTTTGCATGAGTAATAACTTCATCCATGCCTTGCGCCAACATGATTTCTTGCAGCGCTTGAACGGTACCACTGGCGCCAACACACACATCCCATCCGATATCAGTGTAGCTATCTAGGATAGGAGCTAACGTAGACTTAGCCGCTTCAATGGCATTGTTGAAGTTGGTTGCGGTTAATTGGCGATCTTTAAAGTGGCGTTCAAGCCAAGTAACACAACCCATCTTCAGGCTGGTTAAGGCTTTGGCTGAGAAACCTTCACCGATGATCATCTCGGTACTTGCACCACCAATATCAACCACTAGTCGGCGGCCGCTGCCACCAGAAGTGTGTGCTACGCCTTTATAGATAGTCGCAGCTTCTTCTTCACCAGAGATAACATTGATGTCGTAACCAAGGATCTGGTTCGCTTTCGCGAGAAATATATCCACATTGATAGCGGTACGTAGGGTCGCTGTACCAACAATGCGGATATTTTCTTTCGGAATATCTTGCAGTCGCTCTGTAAAGAGACTCAAACAGTCCCAACCGCGCTGCATGGCTTCAGTACTAAGCGCATTATTTTCATCTAAGCCTGCAGCTAAACGAACTTTGCGCTTAATTTTAGCCATGGTTTGTACGCTGCCATCGATATGACGCACAACGAGCATATGAAAACTGTTCGACCCGAGGTCGATTGCAGCATAAAGCGGTGGTGACACTGTTTGACTCATAAGCGACTAAGCT
Source organism: Vibrio sp. 10N.222.54.E6 (assembly GCF_041473955.1). Taxonomy (NCBI): domain Bacteria; kingdom Pseudomonadati; phylum Pseudomonadota; class Gammaproteobacteria; order Vibrionales; family Vibrionaceae; genus Vibrio; species Vibrio sp. 10N.222.54.E6. The sequence continues at coordinate 20,345 of NZ_JBFRTD010000016.1, forward strand.
TCCTTGTTATGACGCGGTTGGCGTGGGCGACGGTTCTGGTTTGGTTTCCGGTTACCGTTGCGTGGGCCATTGTTGTTTGAGCGGCGTTGTTGCGGGTTACGTGTACGTAAGCGCATCGGTGCTGGCAGATCTTCCAGTAGTGCAGAAGCATCGTAGTCAGACATTGGGATAGCGTGCTCAATGTATTCTTCGATTGGTGGCAAGTTGATTGCGTAATCTTCACAAGCAAAGCTGATCGAGTGACCGCTTTCACCAGCACGACCTGTACGGCCGATACGGTGAACGTAATCTTCACAATCGTCAGGTAGGTCAAAGTTGAATACGTGTGTTACTTGAGGGATGTGTAGGCCACGTGCTGCAACATCCGTTGCGACAAGCAGGTCAACATCGCCTTTAGTGAATTGCTCAAGAATCTTTTCACGTTTCTTCTGAGGAACATCGCCAGTTAGTAGGCCAACACGGTGACCATCGGCAGCCAAGTGGCCCCAAACTGATTCACACTTGTGCTTAGTGTTAGCGAAGATGATTGCGCGATCTGGCCACTCTTCTTCGATTAACGTTTGTAGAAGAGCCATCTTATGTTCGTTAGAAGGGTAGAACAGCTCTTCTTGAATACGGTGACCAGTCTTACGCTCAGGTTCAACAACGACATGCTCTGGGTTGTGCATGTGTTCGAATGCAAGTTCTTGTACGCGGTAAGACAGCGTCGCAGAGAACAGCATGTTTAGGCGATCTTTTGGCTCAGGCATACGACGGAACAAGAAGCGGATGTCTTTGATGAAACCAAGATCGAACATGCGATCAGCTTCGTCAAGAACAACGGCTTGAATGTGGTTAAGGTTAAATACCTTTTGCTTGTAGAAATCGATGATGCGGCCAGTCGTACCAATTAAGATATCAGCGCCTTCTTCGATCTTACCTAGTTGCTTATCGTAGCTTTCGCCACCGTAAGCTAATGCTGCCTTGATACCTGTGCTTGCAACCAGAGAGTCAGCATCGTTGTAGATCTGAATCGCGAGTTCACGCGTTGGTGCCATAATAATCGCACGTGGCTGGTTAGGCTTACGGCCTTCATGCTCAGGTGTTTTTAGCAGGTGATTAAAAGTAGCAGTAAGAAACGCAAGCGTTTTACCAGTACCCGTTTGGGCCTGGCCTGCAATGTCTTGGCCGGTGAGCAGTACCGGGAGCGCCAAGGCTTGGATAGGGGTACAATAGTCGAACCCTTTTTTCTCCAATCCTTCAATGACTTGCGGAAGTAAATCCAAGTCGGCGAACTTTTGCTCTGTGATATGCGTCTTTTTCATTGCTATAGAATATCAGCTTAAGCTTGCAATACGAAAGTAAATACATTCCAATAGGGCATCTATTTACTGGTTATCATCCAACCAGTTCTAAAAAATACATTGGAGTGGAAGATGAGTGATAAGATTTTGCAGCTAACTGATGACGGTTTTGATAACGATGTAATCAACGCTGCAGGCCCTGTTCTTGTTGATTTTTGGGCAGAATGGTGTGGTCCATGTAAAATGATTGCGCCGATTCTTGATGAAATCGCAAACGAGTACGAAGGTCAGCTCACAATCGGTAAATTAAATATCGACCAAAATGCTGGTACTCCACCAAAATTCGGTATTCGCGGTATTCCAACGCTACTTCTTTTCAAAGACGGTGGCGTAGCAGCAACTAAAGTTGGTGCATTGTCTAAAACTCAACTTAAAGAGTTCCTAGACGCTAACCTATAATCAGGTGAGTATTTGAAAAGAAACCGCGCAGTTAACAAATGCGCGGTTTTGTTTTTTCTAAGCTATGGACTAGTCTTAGTTTTAGTGCTAATTTATCGCACGTTAATTGAACAAATTCTCTTCTTGGTCGAGCCTGTGACCAAATCCTTCTTAACTTAAGAAAACAGACCCTATTTTGACTAAACAAACTTCCACCACTATGAATCTTACTGAACTGAAGAACAGACCTGTGTCTGAACTTGTTAAACTTAGCGAAAGCCTAGGTCTTGAAAATCAAGCTCGCTTAAGAAAACAAGACATTATCTTCTCCATCCTTAAAGCACACGCAAAAAGTGGTGAGGACATCTTTGGTGATGGTGTTCTAGAAATTCTTCAAGACGGTTTTGGCTTCCTACGTAGCGCAGACAGCTCATACCTTGCTGGTCCTGATGATATTTATGTATCACCGAGCCAGATTCGTCGTTTTAACCTTCGTACAGGTGACTCTATTGGCGGTAAAATCCGTCCACCTAAAGATGGCGAACGTTACTTTGCTCTGCTTAAAGTAAATACGGTTAACTACGATAAACCAGATAACGCTCGTAACAAGATTCTTTTCGAAAACCTTACTCCTCTTCACGCCAACGAACGTATGGTGATGGAAGCGGGTAATGGTGCAACTGAAGATATCACAGCTCGTATTCTTGACCTTGCTTCTCCAATCGGTAAAGGTCAGCGTGGTCTGATTGTTGCTCCGCCAAAAGCGGGTAAGACAATGCTTCTGCAAAATATTGCTCAAAGCATTGCTCGTAACCATCCTGAGTGTGAACTCATGGTTCTACTTATCGATGAGCGTCCAGAAGAAGTAACAGAAATGCAGCGCCTAGTTAAAGGCGAAGTAATCGCATCGACGTTTGATGAACCAGCATCTCGCCACGTACAAGTAGCAGAAATGGTAATCGAGAAGGCGAAGCGTCTTGTTGAACACAAGAAAGACGTGGTTATCCTACTGGATTCAATTACTCGTCTAGCTCGTGCTTACAACACTGTTATCCCTTCATCAGGTAAAGTTCTTACTGGTGGTGTTGATGCGAATGCTCTACATCGTCCAAAGCGTTTCTTCGGTGCGGCACGTAACGTAGAAGAAGGCGGTAGCTTAACTATCATCGCAACAGCACTGGTTGATACTGGTTCTAAGATGGATGAAGTTATCTACGAAGAATTCAAAGGTACAGGTAACATGGAACTGCACCTTAACCGTAAGATTGCTGAAAAACGTGTATTCCCAGCGATTGATTTCAACCGCTCTGGTACTCGTCGTGAAGAGCTTCTTACCAAGAACGATGAACTACAGAAGATGTGGATTCTGCGTAAGATTGTTCACCCAATGGGCGAAATCGATGCGATGGAATTCCTTATCGACAAGCTAGCAATGACTAAAACGAACGATGAGTTCTTTGACGCAATGCGTCGTCAGTAGTATTGATTAGCTTATAGTTATTAAAAAGCGCTGCCTTCGGGTGGCGCTTTTTATTTGCATTTTGTAGCGACAGCTTGCAGAATGAGCAAAAGTGTTACGAGGAAGTTAAAATGCAACATGGACTGTTGTCATCATTACTCCTGTCTACTTCACTGTTACTTTCACCGGTTGGTATGAGTTATGCCACCGAGATGTCTCCACTTACAGTAGAGTCTTGGCTTGAGAATGATCAAGTAAAACTGAAAACTGCTGAATTACTCGAGCTTGTCGTGCGTGACGAAGTCAATTCGCTGCGCTTTTCGCTTGAGCGCCTGACATTTCCCCAGCAAGAGGTGGCTCGTTACCGGCTCTTGAAGAAGATCGAACAGCAAGAGATAGTTCTCACCCCTAAGATGTCTATTTTCATAGAACAGCAACTCGCTATCACGCCGACCTACCAAGTATTAGAGCGTGGGGATGGCTACGAGTTTACGGTACCTGCTTTTAATTACCCTTCGATTGCTAATCGACTGATCAAGCAATGGCACCAAGACCAGAAGACACTGGTGTTTGTACTGGATGCAGAAAAGCAGAAACTTAACCTTAATGAGTGGTTGTCAGGGCCTGAGCATCAAGTTCAAACGCGAGAAGCACTACTAATTCGAGAGCTAGACAGTTTGTCTCCTGAAGCGGTTGACTATCTGACTAAGCAACTCACCGCATCTTCTATTGTTAGCTGGTTACCCTCTACCGAGGTGGTAGTTCGATTAGCGCAAGTGAGCGAAGACCCTGAGGTCTATAAGATTCTATGGCGAATGAAGGCCGATTATCATAGCCAAGCAGAGTTAGAGCGACTTGCTAAAACTAAACAAACGTTCGCGTTGGAACAGGTAATGGCAGCGACTAAGAATCCTCGTTTGAAAGATGAAGCGATTACTTTGCTTACCAAGGTGAACCCGCTATCAGAAGAGGTGAAGCAGTTCCTTGTCTCTAGGATGGCGATTGCCGATGAAGCGCCATTAGTCGCCCGTGAATTAGCCAAACAAGGTCACACGCGCTGGTTGCAAGATCTTGTGAATGATAACCCTCAGGTGAAGAGCTCTTTGATCGAGCAAGCATTACCGTAAAGTGGATTTTGCCTCTCAATAACCACACTAAAAAGGGGGATCTCAGCGTCACCCTTTTTGATATACTGAGCGCAGAATAATCAGCATGTAGAAGCCCTATGAGTTTTAAAGATTTACGTGATTTTGTCGACCATCTTGAAAGCATTGGTCAGTTGAAACGCATTTCTCACCCTGTCGACCCAGACTATGAAATGACCGAGATTAGCGACCGTACTCTACGTGCTGGTGGCCCGGCTCTTTTATTTGAAAATCCCGTAGGCTATGACATGCCTGTTTTGACCAATCTATTCGGTACACCTGATCGGGTAGCCATTGGTATGGGGCGTCAAGAGGTCAAAGAGTTACGCGAAGTAGGTAAGTTGCTTGCTTACTTAAAAGAACCTGAGCCACCAAAAGGCTTTAAAGACGCTATCGATAAGCTGCCTGTGTTTAAGCAGGTCTTAAATATGCCAGCTAAGCGTCTTCGTAAGGCGGCCTGTCAACAAGTCGTATGGCAGGGTGATGACGTCGACCTAGATAAAATTCCGGTGATGAGCTGTTGGGCGGACGATGTCGCGCCGTTGCTAACGTGGGGTTTAACGGTTACTCGTGGTCCAAACAAGAAACGCCAAAACTTAGGTATCTATCGTCAACAGAAGATCGGCAAGAATAAAATCATCATGCGTTGGTTGGCCCACCGTGGTGGAGCGCTTGATCTACGTGATTGGATGGAAACCAACCCAGGCAAGCCATTCCCTGTCTCGGTAGCGTTTGGTGCCGATCCTGCCACGATTCTTGGTGCCGTTACGCCAGTTCCAGATACCTTATCGGAATACGCGTTTGCCGGCTTGTTGCGTGGCAGTAAAACTGAGGTCGTTAAATCAATCAGTAACGACCTAGAAGTGCCAGCGAGTGCTGAAATCGTAATGGAAGGTTACATCGACCCGAATGAGTTCGCAGACGAAGGGCCGTACGGAGACCATACTGGTTACTACAACGAGAAAGAAAAGCATCATGTGTTTACTATTACTCATGTAACCATGCGCGAGAATCCGATTTATCACAGTACCTATACTGGCCGTCCACCTGATGAGCCCGCAGTATTAGGTGTTGCGTTAAATGAAGTGTTTGTTCCTATTCTTCAAAAGCAATTCCCAGAAATAGAAGACTTCTACTTGCCACCTGAAGGTTGTTCGTACCGAATGGCGGTAGTGACCATGAAGAAGCAATACCCAGGTCACGCTAAGCGAGTGATGATGGGTGTATGGTCTTTCCTACGCCAATTCATGTACACAAAATTTGTCTTGGTATGCGATGAGGATGTTAACGCACGTGATTGGTCTCAAGTGACCGCTGCTATGTGCGAACATATGGATCCGTCTCGTGACAGCCTGATGATAGAGAACACACCTATCGATTCACTAGATTTCGCATCGCCAGTGGTAGGTTTAGGCTCAAAAATGGGTTTAGACATTACTAAGAAGTGGGATGCGGAGTTGGCACTATCACCTGATGCTAAATCTTTACCTATAGATAGTAAGCATGTTGAAGGTTGCCTAGCTGAGCTAACCGAAACCTTCCCTGAAATTATTGATATTCACTTACAGAATGACAATGCGTGCATGGTCGTTGTGTCTATCGATAAGCAAGCAGCAGGTAATGGTAAGAAAATCATTGAAGCGGTTTGGTCTCAGTTTGATGAGAACAAATTTGTCATCGTGTGTGATAGTGACGTTAACGTCAGTGACTGGAATGACATTGTCTGGGCGGTGACTACAAGAATGGATCCGGCAAGAGATACGTTATTCTTGAAAAACCAAACTGGACACTCAAAAATGGGTCTAGATGCGACGAACAAGTTTGAAGGTGAATGCCTACGTGAGTGGGGTGTTCCAATCACCAAGGATCCAGACGTCGTTAAAAAGATTGATAGCATCTGGGAACAGCTAGGAATCTAATGAGCTTCCAAGTAATCTTATACCCAGAAAATATCAGTTTTACCGTAGAAAAAGGGCAAACGGTTTTGGATGCTGCGCTCAACAGCAATATCAATTTTCCAAACCGTTGCCAAGTTGGTGCATGCGCTATGTGCATGTGCAAAAAATTAGAAGGCCAAGTGAGTTACCACCTTGAACCCATGCTCACAGAGAAAGAGCAGTTACAAGGTTGGATTTTTGCTTGCCAAGCATTTGCAGAAAGTAATTTAGTTCTAACCTTTGCCGATTAAGGGTTAGTGAGAGGAAGAACATGACTATTAAATGTAAAGTGAAATCTATCGAGCCTTTGGCTTGTAACACTTACCAAATCCTACTTCACCCAGAAACACCGGTCGCTTTTAAAGCGGGCCAATACTTGATGGTTGAAATGGGTGAAAAAGACAAGCGTCCATTTTCGATTGCAAGCAGCCCTTGTCGTCATGAAGGCGAGCTTGAGTTACACATTGGTGCAGCTGAGCACAATGCTTACGCTTCAGAAGTTGTTGAGGCAATGAAGAAAGCGCAAGCTGAAGATGGCGACATAGCTATTGATGCTCCGCATGGTGATGCGTGGGTTAAAGAAGAAAGCGATCGCCCTCTGTTACTGATTGCTGGTGGTACTGGCTTTAGCTACGTGCGCTCTATTCTCGATCACTGCATCGCGCAGAACAGTAAAAAAGAGATTCATCTATACTGGGGCGCAAAAGATGAGTGCCAGCTGTATGCGAAAGAAGAGCTTGTCGACATTGCAGCAAAACACAGCAATGTACATTTTGTACCAGTAGTAGAAGAAGCACCTGAAGTTTGGCACGGTCAAACGGGTAATGTACTTGAAGCAATCACGCAAAGTTTCGAATCATTAGCTGATTTTGATATCTACATTGCGGGTCGTTTCGAAATGGCAGGTGCTGCAAGAGACTTGTTTACTCAGAATAAAGAAGCAAAGCGTGACCATATGTACGCAGATGCTTACGCGTTTATCTAAGAATTCTTTTAGATTTAGAGCAAAAAGAGAGCAGAAATGCTCTCTTTTTTCCGTTTAGGTGAACTATTAGGCACTTAAGCTCTATTTATTCATTTTTCATGAAAAAGTAGTTGCTAAGCTGAGTGGGTTCCCTATAATGCGACACCACTGAGACGGCAGACGCCACAAGGCTTCAGCAACAATCAGTCAGACGGAAAGCGACAAAAAATTAATTTTCAAAAAGTGTTTGACACTGAATGTTAATTCGCTAGAATGGCCGTCCACTTCGAGAGGCTCCTTACTTAAAAGGAACGCTCAACAAG
>NZ_JBFRTD010000017.1:0-6608 GCF_041473955.1 Vibrio sp. 10N.222.54.E6
CTTATCCGAACGGCATTAGACATTGAATGTCGGCCTTTCTAAATCTAGCTTTAAGCTATGACTAAGCTTACTTAGACATTACTTTGTAGATTGGGTCTTCTGCAACGTTCGCTTCAACTAAGCTACCGGCTTTGTGCAGCATAGCAACACAGTCTTGGCTTAGGTGGCGAAGGTGAAGTGTTTTACCTAGTGCCGCGTAACGGTCAGCAATCGTGTCGATCGCTTCAATAGCAGAGTGGTCAGTAACGCGTGAGTTTGCGAAATCAACGATAACATCTTGTGGATCGTTGTATGAGTCAAACAACTCAAGGAAGTTAGCGGTTGAACCAAAGAAGATTGGACCGTTAACTTTGTACTCTTTAGAGCCTTCAGCGTTAACCGATGTGTCTGCGTAGATGTGCTTAGCATGTTGCCATGCAAACATTAGTGCAGAAGCTACAACACCCACACCAACTGCTACCGCAAGGTCTGTTAGTACTGTAACGACAGTTACAAGAACGATAACGAAGAAGTCTTGCTTAGGAACGCGACGTGCCAACTTGAAGGTTGCCCATTCAAACGTACCGATAACAACCATGAACATAACGCCCACAAGTGCTGCTAGAGGAATCATTTCAATCAGTGCAGAGCCGAACAGGATGAACATCAGTAGTGCAACTGCCGCTACGATACCTGAAAGACGACCACGACCACCTGAGTTTACGTTGATCATCGATTGACCGATCATCGCACAACCACCCATCGCGCCAAATACTGAACACGTCACGTTCGCCATACCTTGACCAACACATTCACGGTTAGATTGTCCACGAGTGTTTGTCATTTCGTCTAGTACGGTTAGCGTTAGTAGTGATTCGATTAGACCAATCGCTGCAAGAATCACTGCGTAAGGCAGGATGATGTATAGCGTTTCTAGGCTAAACGGTACTGCTGGAATAGAGAATGTTGGTAGAGAGCCCGCTAGTGTTGCTGCTTCGTCACCAGACATAGTGCGTAAGAAATCAACAACAGTACGAGTTTCTAGATCAAGGCCAACAACCAAAGCCGTTACTGTAACAATAGCAACCAATGACGATGGTACCGCTGTTGTTAGTTTAGGTAAGAAGTGGATGATAGCCATAGTCAGTGCGACTAGACCTAACATCAGTGTCATTTGACCGCTTGGTAACCAAGTTAGCGCACCTGTTACGTCTGGTGCTTTAAATTGTCCAAGCTGAGCAAGGAAGATAACAATAGCCAAACCGTTCACGAAACCAATCATTACTGGGTGTGGAACGATACGGATGAATTTACCTAGCTTAAATACACCCGCTGCAATTTGCAGAAGGCCGGCTAGCATAACTGCCGCAAAGAGGTATTGAACGCCATGGGTTGCTACTAGGCTAACCATTACAACAGCCATTGCGCCAGTTGCACCAGAAATCATACCTGGACGACCGCCGAAGACAGAAGTGATTAAACCTACGATGAATGCTGCGTAAAGACCAACCATTGGGTCAACGCCTGCAACAAAGGCGAATGCTACGGCTTCAGGTACCAGAGCTAAGGCTACGGTAAGACCTGAAAGCACATCATTTTTTACAGAGTGCTTTGAAAATTGTGGGAATTCGAACATGTTTGCTCAGCTATGCTTAAAATGGGTTTACCGACACGAATGTATTGCGTAGCCAAACAGTGATGAAAAAGAGCGGCAATAGCTAAGTGTCGAAAATATAAGTGCGCGAATGCTACCCAAAAATGTGATTAAGTTCAAGGTTGAACCCTATTTTGAGTAATATATCTATTATAACTAATCGGAACTATGGATATAAAAAAAGGGCGACTTATGAATAAGTCGCCCTTAGATAGTTCTCTGCAGATTACTCTGCGAAGCTCATTAGTATTGAGGTTTAGTCATGCCTGCGCCGGCTTTATTTGACGCTGCTTGGCTACCTGCACCTTTCGATACAAAACGCTCAGTACGGAATGGAGCCGCAACAACTTGAATCTCTTTGATCTCTTGAGGACCAGGAGCTTTAGTCATTGGTGAACCTGCTTGTTTTTTAGCAACAGCGGCCTTTGGTGCCGCTTTAGGAGCTTCTGCTTTTACCACAGGAGCTTCTTCTACTTTTACACTTTCAGCTTTAGGTGCTTCAGCTTCAACAACTGGTGTTGCTTCTACTTGCACAGCTTCTGCTACAACAGGCGATTCAACTTTCGCAGTTTCAGCAATCACTGGAGTTTCAACTTTCTCAGTTTCAACTACCGCAGGAGCTTCAGTTACCTGAGTTTCAACGACAGTTTCAGCTTCTTCACGGCGGATAATGACTTTACCCATCGCAAGTTCAGGACATGCAAAGCCGCCAGCAATAGCTGTGTTACTTTGTGGTGCCGTCTCTTGAGCTACGTTTTGCTCCTGTACAGCAACTTGAGTTTCAACTGCTACTTGAACTTCAGCCACTTCAGGTTTTGCCTGATTATGGTGAGGTTTTGGAATGAAGCGAGGCATCACTTTACCCATAGCCATCTCTGGAGAAGCTACACCACCTTTACGTAGGCGGAATGGGTTAGGACGACGATCACGACCGCGACGACGACGTTGACCACTTGCACGTAGGTGACGTGGAGAACGACGGTTGCGACGTTGCTTCGGCTCTTCCTGTTCTGTTTGTTCATCAGCGTTTGCTTGAGTTGCTTCTACTTGTTCCGCAACTTTTTGCTCTTGAGCTACTGATTGTTCTTTCGCAATAGACTGTTCTTTAGCAACAGCAGACTCATTTGACGAGTTTTCTGAAGCTTCAGCTTGTTGGTCTTTAATACGAACTTGTTTGTTCAGTTTACGACGCTGACGACGCTCTTTAATCTTAGCTGCTTTCGCTTCTGGCTTAGCCTTAGGCGCTTCTAGTTTATCAGCTTGAGCTTCTGCCGCTAGCTGTAGACCTTCTTCTGCTAATTTAGATGGTGCTAGCTCTTCGCGTTGCTTCTGCTCATCACGTGACTTATTGCGACGGTCTTGCTTAGGCTTACGAGGCTGGCGATTTTGCTGTGGAGCAGTTTCTTTCTGCTCTTCAGGTTTCTCATCACGAACTGGTTTACGACGGCGTTTGTTGTCACGGTTTTCGTTACGATTGTCACCACGCTCACCACGTTGTTCACCACGGTCACCACGTTGTTCACCACGGTCACCACGTTGGTTACGACGACGGTTATCGTTACGATCACGGCGTTGACGGTTGCCGTTGTTGCGATTGTTCTTAGGTTTCTCTTCTTGCTTCTCTTCTTCTTTTTTCTCTTCTTGAGTTGAAGAGCCAAATAAGAAGCTACCGATAGCTTTGAAGAAACGACCAACTAAACCTGGTTCTTGAGTCGCTGCTGATTCAGCTTTTTTCTCTTCTACAGCTTTAGGTGCTGGAGCTGGAGTCGGTGCTGATTGAGCAGGAGCTGCGAAGCCTTTAAGAGCTGGCTCTTCGATCTTCTTAGGACGAATAGTCTGTTCTGCAGGCTCTTTGCTTTCTGCTTCTTTTAGAGCTTCTAGCTTGGTAGGCAGCAAGTAAGACAGTAGGTCGAACTCTTCACCTTCACGAACACGGATAACCTCAAAGTGCGGTGTTTCCATGTCAGAGTTAGGAACTACAGTGATCTTAACTTCTTGGTTCTTCTCGATGTGGTTTACTGAGCGACGTTTTTCGTTCAATAGGTAAGAAGCGATAGGAACAGGGACTACAGCAAGAACTTGCGCAGTGTTGTCTTTTAGAGCTTCTTCTTCGATCAGACGTAGAACAGATAGTGCTAGAGATTCGTTATCACGAACAACACCAGTACCTGTACAACGAGGACAAATGTGGTGGCTTGCTTCTGCTAGTGATGGACTCAAACGTTGACGAGACATCTCTAGAAGACCAAAGCGAGAAATACGACCAATCTGAACACGTGCGCGATCTAAACGAACGGCATCACGTAGACGGCTTTCTACTTCGCGTTGGTGGCGAACCGGAGTCATATCGATAAAGTCGATAACAACAAGACCACCTAGGTCACGTAGACGTAATTGACGTGCAATTTCATCGGCTGCTTCTAGGTTAGTGTTAAGTGCTGTTTCTTCGATATCGCCGCCCTTTGTTGCACGAGCAGAGTTGATATCGATAGAAGTCAGAGCTTCTGTTGGGTCGATTACGATAGAACCACCAGATGGAAGACGAACTTCACGTTGGAAAGCAGATTCGATCTGGCTTTCAATCTGGTAATGGCTGAATAGTGGTACTTCACCATCGTATTTCTTAACGCGATTCATGAAATCTGGGCGTATTAATTGAATGTGCGCTTGTGCACGTTCAAAAATAGTATTGCTGTCGATTAGAATCTCGCCAATATCACGACGTAGATAGTCACGAATCGCACGAACGATAACGTTACTTTCTTGGTGAATAAGGAAAGGAGCTGCATTTGAATCAGAAGCTTGCTTGATAGCGCCCCAGTGATTCAATAGAACGTTCAAGTCCCACTCTAGCTCTTCTGCACTTTTGCCTACACCCGCTGTACGCACAATTAAGCCCATACCTTGAGGAAGCTCAAGAGTGCTTAATGCTGCTTTCAGTTGAGTGCGTTCATCACCTTCGATACGACGAGAAATACCGCCAGCGCGAGGGTTATTTGGCATAAGAACTAAGTAACTACCCGCCAAAGAGATGAAAGTTGTCAGTGCAGCACCTTTGCTACCACGTTCTTCTTTCTCAACTTGTACGATTACTTCTTGTCCTTCTCTTAGCACTTCTTTAATGCTAGGACGGCCTTGGTATGTATAACCTTCAGGGAAGTATTCGCGGGCAATTTCTTTAAGAGGGAGGAAACCGTGACGTTCTGCGCCGTAATCAACAAATGCCGCTTCTAGGCTTGGTTCAATACGGGTAATACGTCCTTTGTAGATATTCGCTTTCTTTGATTCGTGACCTGGACTTTCGATATCTAGATCGAACAGTCGCTGGCCATCAACCAAAGCGACACGCAACTCTTCTTTTTGAGTTGCGTTAATTAACATTCTTTTCATTTAGAAATTCTCATTGTCTTTTCTTATTTTCATCATTGGTCTTATCGCTTTAGTTCGTTTCTCATGGTGCCAGATCCCATGGCTTTATCGGTGCAGCCTCCCGGCTGGAGAGGGATGCTCTGGGGCACGTCAGTCATCATAGGGAGTTAGCCTATGATCCGCGATGTGGCGGTGAATACTCAACATGAGTGTACGTGAGTAGAGCGATAAGGAACTCAGTTGACCGTGTCTTACGCCGATTGCAGCACTGTCTAATCTGAGTCATCTACTCATTTACTTGCTTATGAATGGTTAGCTGTTTAAATATTAGTCAATCCATTGATAGCAGCTGTGAACTATAGCAGTGGTCGGTAAACACAGCAATCTGCTTTGTCGTAATGCGGTAAAAAAAACAGTTTTTGTTTGGGTTTTGATAGCTCTAACTCACTGTCTATAAATAATTTATCAATTGATATTTTAATTTGCAGGAAGCTTGGTGCTTTTTTGTTCGAAGAATCAAAGAAATATAGAACTTCAATGCCCTTTTAGGGATAGAGTCGCAGGGATTTTAGATAAATAAGTTCAGAATAGGGTTAAGAAAATCTCAATTATCAAAAGTGACAGTGATACAATAACCCAATGAGCGAAATTAGAACCCAAGTCCAATTTGTCGACATTGACGAAGATATGGCTGGTCAGCGTATTGATAACTTCTTACGCAACCAATTAAAAAACATCCCGAAAAGCATGATTTACCGAATCGTGCGTAAAGGCGAAGTCCGCGTTAACAAGAAACGTATCAAGGCTGAGTACAAACTAAAAGCTGGCGACTTAGTACGTATCCCTCCCGTTACTATTGAAGAGAAAACGGAAGAGAACGTACCGAGTACGAAACTCAATAAGGTTTCGGAATTGGAACAGTGCATCATCTATGAAGATGATCACATGCTGATTCTCAATAAACCATCAGGTACTGCGGTTCATGGTGGCAGCGGCTTGAAGTTTGGCGCGATTGAAGCATTGCGTGCTCTTCGCCCTGATGCTCGTTTTCTTGAGTTAGTGCACCGTATTGATAGAGATACGTCTGGCATTTTGCTTGTTGCTAAGAAGCGCTCGGCGCTAAGACACCTTCAAGCACAGTTCCGTGAAAAAACGGTTCAAAAATACTATTTCGCTCTAGTGATGGGCGAATGGAAGAACAGCTGTAAAGTCGTCAACGCACCTTTGTTAAAAAATGAAGTGAATAGCATTGTTCGAGTGAACCCGAATGGTAAAGCTTCTGAAACCCGCTTTAAGGTTTTAGAGAAATTCCAAGAGGCGACGTTGATTCAAGCTAGCCCAATTACAGGCCGTACACACCAAATCCGTGTGCACGCTCAGTATACCGGTCATCCAATAGCTTGGGATGATCGTTACGGTGATCGTCGTTTCGATGCTTATACGGGTAAAGTAGGACTGAATCGTCTGTTCTTACATGCAGCCAACATCAAGTTTATCCACCCGGGTAGCGAAGAGAAGATTGATATCTCGGCGCCAATGGAAAGAAGGCTAGAGAAAGCCTTAACTGGTTTACGTAAGCTTTAAGAAGATACGAGATACGAGATAC
>NZ_JBFRTD010000017.1:7353-7561 GCF_041473955.1 Vibrio sp. 10N.222.54.E6
ATACGAGATACGAGATACGAAAGGGTTAGCTGTTTCTAGCCTTATCTATCTACTAACAAAAAGGTTGATGAAATTCGTCAACCTTTTTTGTTTTCATCTGTTGTAGAAGATCCCCAACTCGCTCGTTCCTCGCTCATGAGGATGACGACTTTTTAAAGTCAGGTTCTACATCATGAGCTGATTGGATAATGTGGCTATCTTCGTCATT
>NZ_JBFRTD010000017.1:8302-67311 GCF_041473955.1 Vibrio sp. 10N.222.54.E6
AGACTGACGAAGGAAGGAGTAGGGAATCTCCAACAGAGTGGTAAGTATCGCTTACAACACGTTCATTCCTTGTGCCTCAAGCATATCGACTAAATCGATCAGAGGTAAGCCGATCAGCGTGTTTGGGTCTTTACCTTCCATCTGTTTAAACAATGCAATACCTAACCCTTCGCACATAAAACTGCCCGCGCAGTAATAAGGCTGCTCTTTCTCAACATAAGAAATGATCTGTTGCTCAGTTAAATCGCGGAAATGCACAACAAAGGTGTCGAGACGCGTGTCAGCTTTACTGGTCTCGCTGTTCCATACCGTTATCCCAGTATAGAAAGTGATGCTCTTACCACTTTGACGAGACAATTGCTCAATCGCTTTCTCACGAGTATGAGGTTTGCCAATGATTTCTTCGTCGATCACACATACTTGATCGGAACCAATCACTAGGCTTGGTTGTTCGACAGCACAAGACTTGGCTTTGGTCTCAGCAAGACGCATTACCAATTGTTGAGGAGTCTCTTCTGGAAGTGGCGTTTCATCGCAGTCAGGCTTTGCTGTGACAAAGTCTAACTGTAGTTTTTTGAGGATCTCTTGCCTAAATGGAGATGTAGAAGCTAAAACTAGTTGGTAATTTCTCATTTTAATTTACAATTCGTGTAAGCATTTAGTTCAGGATAACGTAACTTATCCTGCTATTCATAATGCTCTGAACAGGAAAGGTAGGAAAGTACATTTTTTTTGCCATTTCCTTTGACTAAACACGATTTGGAAGATAAGATTCGCGCCCTATGCAAAAGGAAAAAATACCGCGTACAGTTGATCCGGCAAGAACGGCTCAAAAACGACTCGATATGGATGGTATCATTCAAGTCAGTCTTTTAAAGCGTTTAACCGAAACAACTGAAGGCGTAAAACGTGACGCGCAAGTCTCAATGTCATTTGGGCTTGATGAACAACGATTAGTCGTTATCTCTGGTAAAGCTAACGTCGAAGTCGATTTAGAGTGTCAACGTTGTAATGAGGTTTTCGCACATGAGTGCGATGTCCAATTTACTTATACTCCTGTTTACAGCGAGAAAAGTGAAGAGGAAGCACCGGAAGAGTACGATTTGGTAGATCTGAACGAGTACGGTGAGTTAGACCTGATTCAATTAGTTGAAGACGAGTTCATCCTTGGATTGCCACAAATAGCAATGCACGACGATGCGAAATGTAGCGTTAACTCAAATAACTTGGTGTTTGGTGAACTTCCTGAAGAAATTGAGGAAGATAAAAAGCCGAATCCATTTGATGTTTTAAAAAACTTAAAGAAATAACTTATTAGTAAGTATCTTTAAGAATTTACATAGGAGTAGGGTCAATGGCCGTACAAAAGAGCAAGAAATCACGTTCAATGCGTGGCATGCGTCGTTCACACGATGCGCTAACTACAGCTGCACTTTCTGTAGACGCAACTTCAGGTGAAACTCACCTACGTCACAACGTGACTGCCGAAGGTTTCTACCGCGGCAAAAAGGTTATCAACAAGTAAGGTTGACCTTTGCAAAATCTAACCGTTGCGCTTGATGCAATGGGCGGGGACTTCGGTCCTCGTGTAACAGTGCCTGCCGCCGTGCAGGCACTGTCGTATTTCCCAGAGCTAAAAGTCATTCTCATAGGTGATCGAAATGCGATCACATCTCAATTATCTTCATTAGGTCGAATGCCTGATTCTCGTTTGAGTATCCAGCATTGTGATCGAGTTATTTCCAATTCTGAAAAACCTTCACTAGCCTTACGTAATAGTCAGGGTAGTTCTATGCGTGCTGCTATCGATCTGGTTGCCGAGTCACAAGCTGATGCTTGTGTGAGTGGTGGCAACACCGGCGCACTGATGGCGTTATCTCGTTTCCGACTCAAACTCCTTCCTGGTATTGATAGGCCTGCATTGGTTTCAGCTTTGCCTACCGCTTCTGGCAACCGTACATGGATGCTTGATTTAGGAGCGAACGTTTCTAGTGACGCGGATTCACTGTTTCAGTTTGCCGTAATGGGCAGTGCATTAGCAGAACAACATTTAGGTCGCGTGCCTCGTGTCGCTATCTTGAATATCGGCGCTGAAGAAATCAAAGGCAATGACCTTGTAAAACGATGCGCTGAAATGTTGTCGAATACTCAGTCTGTGAACTTCATAGGCTATATTGAAGGTAATCAATTACTTCAAGATGCGGCTGATGTCGTCGTATGTGATGGTTTTGTGGGCAATGTCTGCTTAAAAACGTGTGAAGGTACGGCTCAGCTCTTTATTGATAAGCTAAAAACGCGCATGATGGCTTCAACAATAAAGGGGTGGATCGCCAGAATGTTGTTTTCTGAGCTATTTACTGAATTAAAAACCTTGAACCCCGACCAGTATAACGGCGCAAGTTTGTTAGGATTGCGCGGCATTGTCATTAAAAGCCATGGAAGTGCTGATGTGTCTGCAGTCGTCAACGCGATTGGTGAGGCAGTACACGAGGTCAAACGACAAGTCCCCAGTCGCATTAGCGATCGTTTGGAAGCGGTTTTACTCGAGAGGCATTATTAGTCTTCATGTATAGCAAAATTTTAGGTACTGGCAGCTACTTGCCATCTCAGGTGCGTACTAACGCAGACTTAGAGAAAATGGTAGAGACTAGCGATGAGTGGATCGTGGCTAGAACAGGTATTAAAGAGCGTCGTATTTCAGCGGAAAACGAAACCGTTGCGGATATGGCGTTTTACGCTGCTGAGAATGCCATTGAAATGGCAGGTATCGACAAAGAAGATATTGATTTAATCATCGTTGCGACAACCAGCAGTAGCCACACATTTCCGTCTTCGGCATGTCAGGTACAAGGCAAGCTTGGTATCAAAGGCTGCCCTGCGTTTGATTTGGCTGCGGCGTGTTCTGGTTTTGTCTACGCACTGTCTGTTGCTGATCAACACATCAAGACTGGCATGTGTAAGAACGTTTTGGTAATCGGTGCGGATGCACTGTCAAAAACCTGTGATCCGACTGACCGCTCTACTATCATCTTATTTGGTGATGCTGCAGGTGCGGTGGTTGTTGGCGCAAGCGAAGAGCCAGGTATTTTGTCTACTCACATATACTCTGATGGTAAATATGGTGAGCTTCTAAGCCTAGAAGTTCCAGAGCGTGGCGGTGATGCCGACAAATGGTTGCACATGGCGGGCAACGAAGTATTTAAAGTGGCGGTAACTCAGCTTTCTAAGCTTGTGAAAGACACATTAGCGGCGAACAATATGGATAAGTCAGAGCTTGATTGGTTAGTTCCACATCAAGCGAACTACCGCATTATTTCGGCAACCGCTAAAAAGCTGACGATGTCGCTTGATCAAGTTGTGATTACTCTTGATAAGCACGGCAATACGTCGGCAGCTACCGTACCAACGGCCCTTGATGAGGCTGTTCGCGACGGGCGAATTAAACGTGGCCAAACGCTTCTACTTGAAGCGTTTGGCGGCGGCTTCACTTGGGGTTCTGCGTTAGTTAAATTCTAACCCCAAGCGATAATCAACAAACAAGGCACATAACTTATGTGCCTTGTTCAATTTTTTTGCTTTGCTTAAAGGAAAATTACTATGAGCAAATTTGCTATCGTATTCCCAGGCCAAGGCTCTCAAGCTATCGGTATGCTTGCTGACCTAGGCGAACAGTATGATGTTGTTAAAAAGACATTTGCTGAAGCTTCAGAAGCACTTGGTTACGATCTATGGGCATTGGTTCAAGATGGTCCAGTAGAAAATCTAAATGAAACTTTCCGTACTCAACCGGCTCTACTAACAGCGTCTGTTGCAATCTGGCGTGTATGGCAAGAGCTTGGTCTAGAGCAACCTGCAAACCTAGCAGGTCACAGCCTAGGCGAATACTCTGCACTAGTGTGTGCGGGTGTTATCGACTTTAAAGAAGCGATCAAGCTAGTTGAGCTACGTGGTCAACTGATGCAAGAAGCGGTTCCTGCGGGCGTTGGTGCAATGTACGCAATCATCGGTCTAGATGATGAAGCGATTGCTAAAGCGTGTGAAGAAGCGGCACAAGACGAAGTTGTGTCACCAGTTAACTTCAATTCACCTGGTCAAGTTGTTATCGCGGGTAACAAAGCAGCAGTAGAGCGCGCTGGTGCACTATGTAAAGAAGCGGGCGCTAAACGTGCTCTTCCTTTACCAGTATCTGTGCCATCTCACTGTGCCCTTATGAAGCCTGCAGCAGACAAGCTAGCGGTTGCTCTGGAAGCTCT
The DNA here is from genome assembly GCF_041473955.1 of Vibrio sp. 10N.222.54.E6. NCBI lineage: Bacteria > Pseudomonadati > Pseudomonadota > Gammaproteobacteria > Vibrionales > Vibrionaceae > Vibrio > Vibrio sp. 10N.222.54.E6. Next base: position 12,556 of record NZ_JBFRTD010000017.1, read on the forward strand.
AGAGTTCAACACGCCGGCACTGCCTGTTATCAATAACGTTGATGTTATTGCTGAAACAGACCCGGCAAAAATCAAAAGCGCACTTGTTCGCCAGCTGTACAGCCCCGTTCGTTGGACTGAAGGTGTACAAGCTATGAATGAGCAAGGCGTAGAGAAGCTACTAGAATTAGGCCCAGGTAAAGTTCTTACCGGTCTAACAAAACGAATCGTAAAAACTATGACAGCTGCTGCAGTTAATGACACTGCATCACTAGAAGCTGCTAAGTAAATAAACACTTAATAGAGAAGTTATGATGAATTTAGAAGGCAAAGTTGCACTAGTTACAGGCGCAAGCCGTGGTATCGGTCGTGCAATCGCTGAACTTTTAGTTGAGCGTGGTGCTAAAGTTATCGGTACTGCTACGTCTGAAGGCGGCGCTGCTGCAATCAGTGAGTACCTAGGTGAGAACGGTAAAGGTCTTGCTCTTAATGTAACGGATGTTGACTCAATTGCAGCTACACTGAAAACCATCAACGATGAATTCGGTGCGATTGACATTCTGGTTAACAACGCAGGTATCACTCGTGATAACCTACTTATGCGTATGAAAGACGATGAATGGAATGACATCATCGATACTAACCTAACGCCTATCTTCCGCATGTCTAAAGCTGTATTGCGTGGCATGATGAAGAAGCGTCAAGGACGTATCGTAAACGTTGGTTCTGTAGTCGGTACTATGGGTAACGCTGGTCAAGCTAACTACGCAGCTGCAAAAGCAGGCGTAATTGGTTTTACTAAATCAATGGCTCGTGAAGTTGCGTCTCGTGGTATTACAGTGAACACTGTAGCACCTGGTTTCATCGAAACTGACATGACTAAAGCGCTAAATGATGACCAACGTGCAGTAACTTTGGCGAATGTACCAGCAGGTCGACTAGGTGATCCTCGCGAAATCGCTGAAGCTGTGGTATTTTTGGCGTCACCTGCGGCAGCTTATATCACAGGTGAAACACTTCACGTCAATGGCGGTATGTACATGGTGTAAATTATGTGCAACATTTGTGCATGATTTAAGTCAAGATCATACGTAATTTCGGTTAAAATCGTGAAAATTGTGGTTTGACCAGAAAAGTTGACCTTGCAACTTTCAATAGATTGAATAAACTACGGAAAACATCGCATAAAGCGAACTCTGTAAAGGAAAAGAAAAAATGAGCAACCTCGAAGAACGCGTAAAGAAAATCATTGTTGAACAGCTAGGTGTAGACGAAGCTGAAGTTAAAAACGAAGCTTCTTTCGTTGATGACCTAGGTGCAGATTCTCTAGACACAGTGGAGCTAGTAATGGCTCTAGAAGAAGAATTCGACACTGAGATTCCAGATGACGAAGCTGAGAAAATTACTACTGTTCAAGCTGCTATCGATTACGTAACTAGCGCTCAGTAATAATCTCTCCCAGGCGGTCACCTCGACCGCCTGTGTTTTATCTAACTCATCTATCCTCATCTTAAATCACCTCAATCCCCGGAGTGTAATATCGTGTCCAAGCGTCGTGTAGTTGTCACTGGCATGGGTATGTTGTCGCCGGTAGGCAACACTGTAGAATCTTCTTGGAAAGCCCTGCTAGCTGGTCAAAGTGGTATCGTTAATATCGATCATTTTGATGCAACCAATTTCTCAACTCGTTTTGCAGGTCTAGTTAAAGACTTTAACTGCGAAGAGTATATGACTAAAAAAGATGCTCGTAAGATGGACTTGTTCATCCAGTACGGCGTCGCAGCAGGTATTCAAGCTTTAGATGATTCAGCCCTAACTATTACTGAAGAAAACGCTCCTCGTGTAGGCGTTGCTATCGGTTCTGGTATTGGTGGTCTTGGTTTGATCGAAGCCGGTCACAAGGCTCTAACTGAAAAAGGCCCTCGTAAAATCAGCCCGTTCTTCGTACCGTCGACGATCGTGAATATGATTGCGGGTCACATGTCTATCATGCGTGGCCTACGCGGTCCAAACATCGCGATCTCTACAGCATGTACGACTGGCCTACATAACATTGGCCACGCGGCTCGTATGATTGCATACGGCGATGCTGACGCAATGCTAGCGGGTGGTGCTGAAAAAGCATCGACACCACTAGGTATGGGCGGTTTTGGTGCGGCTAAAGCACTGTCTACTCGTAACGATGAGCCTCAAAAAGCTTCTCGTCCATGGGACAAAGGCCGTGACGGCTTCGTTCTTGGTGACGGTGCAGGCATGATGGTTCTTGAAGAGTATGAACATGCTAAAGCTCGTGGCGCTAAGATTTACTGTGAGCTAGTTGGCTTCGGTATGTCGGGTGACGCTTACCACATGACATCTCCAAGTGAAGATGGTTCTGGTGGCGCACTAGCAATGGAAGCGGCTATGCGTGATGCTGGCATTACTGGTGAACAAATCGGTTATGTTAACGCACACGGTACTTCGACTCCTGCAGGTGACGTAGCGGAAGTGAAGGGCATCAAGCGTGCTCTTGGCGAAGCAGGCAGCAAGCAAGTCTTGGTTTCTTCTACGAAGTCAATGACAGGCCACCTTCTAGGTGCTGCGGGTTCTGCTGAAGCTATCATCACAGCGATGTCTCTAATTGATCAAATTGTTCCACCAACAATCAATTTAGATGATCCTGAAGAAGGCTTAGATATTGACTTAGTACCTCACACCGCGCGTAAAGTTAGCGGCATGGAATATGCTGCATGTAACTCATTCGGTTTCGGTGGTACTAACGGCTGTTTGATCTTCAAAAAGATTTAATCATCTTATATAAGAGTCAAACATCGTAGATAGTCATAATTAGAACTGTTTTTAAACGGCTCGATGCTTTAGCATTGAGCCGTTTCTTTTTATGGGGAAAAACATGTTTTGGGTTGATGGAGAAAGTCAGCAAACTGTCGATATCTTAGATCGCTCGTTTCAGTATGGAGACGGCTGTTTTACTACCATGCTTGTTCAAGATGGCCAGATTCAATATTTTCACGATCATCAGCGTCGTGTTGATGATTGTCTTAAAGCGTTACGCATTTCCGAACTTGATTGGAATACGGTTAACCTTTGGCTCGATAATGCACTTGAACATATCCAACACAATGCGCCTCCTGGTACAAAGAGCCTTGATGGTTCAACGAATCTTCAAGAAAAAAACAAGCCTCATAATGAAAAAGCAGGGCTCAAGCTGCACGTTAGCCGTGGGGCAGGCGGTCGTGGCTACAGTACCAAGAATATCGCCAAGCCAACGATAACCATCAGTACATTTGATTACCCAAGTCATTATTTCGCGTGGCAAGATTCCGGTGTAGAACTCGGTATCTGCCAACAAGCACTGGGTTTGAGCCCATTATTGGCCGGTCATAAGCACAATAATCGCCTTGAGCAAATCTTGATGAAAGATGAAATGGATCAGGCCGGTGAAGTGGATGGCGTGGTTCTGGATATATCAGGTAACGTGATTGAAACCACCATGGCTAATCTGTTTTGGCGAAAAGGGCAGACGATTCACACTCCTCAACTGACGCAAAGTGGCGTTGCAGGGGTTATGCGTAAGCAAGTGTTAACCGCGCTGAATCAAGCTGAACTTTCCGTTACTATTAGTGACTACTGCTTATCTCAACTCATGCAAGCTGATGAGGTTTTCATGACCAACTCCATTTTAGGGGTTGCCCCAGTTACCCGTATTAGTGATACCCAATTCAACATTGGAACCGTTACTCGTAGCCTTCAAGGACAACTAAACTCGTGATCAAAAAGTTATTTATTTTTATTATCTTGTGCCTAATCGCAGCCGTGGCTGCTGGTTTTTATGTTTACAACCAAGCGCAAGATAACCTGAAACAAGTTATTCAATTGGAAAAACCACAAGTTGTTACTGTTGCTTCAGGCAGCAGCTTTAACCGCGTCCTCGCACAGTTGATTAATGAAGGGCTGTTTGAGGCTTCTCCTTACGAGAAATTAATCCGTAAGTTACATCCTGAGCTTGTAGACGTAAAAGCGGGTACATTCCTGCTCGAACCAGGTTTAACCCTAGAACAGGCGTTACAAGTGCTTGTAGAAGGGAAAGAGCACCAATTTACTATTACCTTCGTAGAGGGCAGTCGTTTTGATGAGTGGCTTGTTCAGCTAAAAGACAACGAATTCATTCAGCAGACGTTGAATGATGTTTCTGAAAAAGAGATCGCACAAAAGCTTGGTATCGAAAATGAAAAGCTTGAAGGTCTTTTCTTAGCGGAAACGTATCACTACACCTATGGCACAACGGATTTAGATTTGTTGAAACGCGCCCACCGAGATCTAATGAACGTGGTCAATGATGAGTGGGAAAACAGAGCCGATAAGCTGCCTCTTAAATCGCCGTATGAAGCTTTAATTCTTGCGTCTATCATCGAAAAAGAGACTGCTGTCGCTTCTGAGCGTGAGCGTGTGTCTTCTGTGTTCGTTAACCGCTTGAACAAGCGTATGCGTTTGCAAACTGATCCAACGGTTATCTACGGCATGGGTGCTAGCTACAAGGGTAATATTCGAAAGAAAGATCTACGCACACCAACGCCGTACAACACCTATACAATGAGCGGTTTACCGCCAACACCGATCGCGATGGCGGGTAAAGCGTCTATCAACGCGGCTCTGAATCCAGAGAAGAGCAACTACCTGTATTTTGTTGCGAGTGGAACGGGCGGTCACGTATTTTCAAAGAGTTTGACTGAGCATAACCGTGCAGTACGAGCTTACTTAAAGCAATTAAGAAAAAACAAATAAAGAAAGAATTATGAATCAGTCGAAATTTATCGTGGTTGAAGGCCTTGAAGGTGCTGGCAAAAGTACAGCAATCAATGCCATCGTTGAGACATTGAAAACAGCCGGTGTCGCTGACATCGTTAATACTCGTGAACCCGGTGGTACCGTGCTTGCCGAGAAGATGCGCTCGTTGGTCAAAGAAGAACACGAGGGCGAGAAGCTTCAAGACATGACTGAGTTGCTGCTGATGTACGCAGCGCGTGTTCAATTAGTAGAAAACGTCATCAAGCCTGCACTAGACAGTGGTAAATGGGTGTTGGGTGATCGCCATGATATGTCATCTCAAGCTTATCAAGGTGGTGGTCGTCAGATCGCACGCACTACGATGGAATCACTGAAAGAAACCACGCTAGGCGGTTTTAAGCCAGATTTAACACTATATTTGGACCTAGACCCTAGAGTCGGGCTAGAGCGTGCTAGAGGTCGTGGTGAGCTTGATAGAATCGAAAAGATGGACATCTCATTTTTCGATCGCACGCGTGAGCGTTACTTAGAAATTGCAGGGCAAGACGATTCTGTACTCGTGATTAATGCACAGCAAGAGCTTGAGCAAGTAGCCGCTGATATTAAAGTCGCGCTCAGTGCTTGGCTCAATAAACAGTAGGTAGTCATGGCTGAAGTGTATTCTTGGCTCACACCGGTATGGAGTGAGTGGAAAAAAAGTCTCGATGCAGAACGTTTTCCTAACTCTGTGATCGTTAATGCGCCTGAAGGGCTTGGTGTGGAAGCGCTGGTTAGCCAACTTACCGATGCATTGATGTGTGTTAATTACGAAAGTGAAGCGTGCGGATTTTGCCACAGTTGTGAACTGATGAAGTCGGGGAGTCACCCGGATTTCCATGTGATCGAACCTGAGAAAGAAGGTAAATCGATTACCGTTGACCAAGTGCGTGCGAGTAACCGCTGGGCTCAACAATCGTCACAGTTGGGTGGCTTGCGTGTCATTTTGCTGAGTCCGGCTGAAGCGATGAATGAATCGGCGTCTAATGCGCTGTTGAAAACACTGGAAGAACCTGCGAGTAATTGTATTTTCATCCTTTCAACGCGTAACAGTAATCGCTTAATGCCAACTATTCTTAGCCGTTGCCAGCAATTTAATGTGGTGTGTCCACAATTAGATGCAGGATCGGCATGGTTAAATGGAGAAGTCGGTAAAACGGTTCCTCAGTACATACTGACATTGAACGACAACGCCCCCCTGAAAGCGAAAGCAATGTTTGATCAAGGTGGCGTCGAAGCTTCAACAAAAGCGCTCGATGGCTTTGTGAATGTGATAAAAGGCACTCAACCCGACATGCTGAAGTTCTCTACAGAGCTTAGCAAAGACCCTTTGATTCAACTTAGCTGGCTTTGGCATTTATTGTCAGATGTACAAAAGCTGCATTTTGGTTTAGCTAATCAGGCTATCATTCCGAGTGCGAAAGCACTGTGTGAGGTGATGTCTTATCAAAGTGCTTATGCAGCGTCGAATAAACTGCTGATATTGATTGAGCAGTTCAAGCTACACCCTGGGCTCAATACGGAGCTACTCATAATGAATTGGCTGATAGCCACTTGCGAGGAAACATGTTCGTAGATTCCCATTGTCATTTAGACAAACTGGATTACCAAGATTTACACACCAGCGTAGAAGACGTGGTTAATAAAGCGAAAGCAGCCAACGTTGACCAACTGCTTTCTGTCGGTGTGACGTTGGATTCGTTTGAAAACATGCTTGAGATGATCTCGCCGTTTGATAACGTTAAGGCTTCGTGTGGCGTTCACCCTCTCGACGTAGAGAGCGACTTCTGTTTAGACAGAATGCGTGAGTACGCGAGCAACCCTAAAGTGGTGGCGATTGGTGAAACTGGCCTAGATTATCATTACCAACCAGAGACTGCAGAGCTACAACAGCTCAGGTTCAAGCAGCACGTTGAGTTGGCTGTTGAGCTTAATAAACCTTTGATCATCCACACGCGTAACGCGCGTGAAGATACGTTAGCTATTTTACGCGATGGTGGAGCAGAGAAGTGTGGTGGTGTGATTCACTGCTTTACTGAAGATCAAGCGTTCGCTGAAGCGGCAATGGAATTAGGTTTCTATATCTCGATCTCAGGAATTGTGACCTTTAAACAAGCCACAGAACTTAAAGACGTTGTGAAAAACCTACCTCTAGATAGGTTGCTGATCGAAACGGATTCGCCATATTTGGCGCCAATTCCATATCGTGGTAAAGAGAATCAGCCTGCATATGTAGTCGAAGTTGCGGCTTATATCGCCCAGTTAAAAGGGGTATCAATGAAAGAGGTTGCTGAACAAACGACCAAAAATTACCAAAAACTTTTTTTGCGATAGAAATCTAACTAAACAAACAAAAGGGAGCGAAAGCTCCCTTTTTGTGTTTTTGATCACCAAAAATGCGTTTTTTTTTAATGTTTACGGAATATGTTGAACTTGAGAGCGTGAATTGCAACATTTGTAATTTTGTTACTAAAAATAACATTACCCTCTATTTTATTTACTCAGTAAAATAATAGAGGGTGATTATAATTTGTTTGTTTTTCAGTTAGTTAGTGGGTTGTAAAGCATTGCATTTCTATATTTGACATGTGATCCAAGACGTGTTTTGAAACTAAATTTCGTAAGTGACTAGAAAGTTAGTTCCCCATCAATATATATTTAGCGGCAGAAAATATAATGCAATACATGGTTACATTTTCACTGGGTGCTAACATATAGGCTACGGGGGTGTGCCGTTAGGACCCATATAATTATTTTATCTTTATCAGGAGCATAAACATGTTTAAGAACCTTTTTGCTAGCCTGCAGAAAGTTGGTAAGTCTCTGATGCTACCAGTATCAGTTTTACCAGTTGCGGGTATTTTGCTAGGTGTCGGTGCAGCAGACCTTCCTTTCATTCCAGAAATCGTTTCAAACTTAATGGAACAAGCGGGTGGTTCAGTATTCGGTCAAATGGCACTACTGTTCGCAGTAGGCGTAGCACTTGGCTTTACTAATAACGACGGTGTAGCTGGTCTAGCTGCTATCGTTGGTTACGGCATCATGACTGCTACACTAGGCGTAATGGCTGGTGTAATGGGCGTTGATAAAATCGACACTGGTGTACTAGGTGGTATCCTAGTCGGTGGTGTTGCTGCTTGGGCATTCAACCGTTTCTTCCGTATTCAACTACCAGAGTACCTTGGCTTCTTCGCTGGTAAGCGTGCTGTGCCAATCATCACAGGTTTCTCTGCGATTGGTCTAGCAATCCTACTATCTGTAGTATGGCCACCAGTTGGCGGCGCTATTTCTGCGTTCTCTGATTGGGCTGCTCACCAAAACCCACAAGTGGCGTTTGGTATCTACGGTATCGTTGAGCGTTCTCTGATTCCATTTGGTCTTCACCACGTTTGGAACGTACCTTTCTTCTTCGAAGCTGGTACTTGTGTAAATGCTGCTGGCGAAACTCAAAACGGTGTTCTTACTTGTTACCTAGTTGCTGATGACGCATCTCGTGCAGCGGGCAATGGCTTCGGTCAGCTAGCTGGTGGTTACATGTTCAAGATGTTCGGTCTACCTGCTGCTGCAATCGCGATTGCACATTCAGCTAAACCTGAAAACCGTGCTAAAGTAATGGGCATCATGGCTTCTGCTGCGTTGACTTCATTCCTAACGGGTATCACTGAACCAATCGAATTCTCATTCCTATTCGTTGCTCCTGTACTGTACGCAATCCACGCTCTATTAGCTGGTTCTGCATACGTTCTTGCGAACACTCTAGGTTTTGTACACGGTACATCTTTCTCACACGGTCTAATCGACTTCCTAGTTCTATCTGGCAACGCGTCTAAGATGGGTCTAATGGTTGTATGTGGTGTTGCTTACGCTGCAATTTACTACATCGTATTCCGCACTGTGATTAAAGCACTTGACCTTAAAACTCCGGGCCGTGAAGACGAATCTGAAGAAGAAGTAGTTGCTACAGGTTCTGAACTTGCTGGTGAGCTAGTTGCTGCATTCGGTGGTAAAGCGAACATCACTGGTCTTGACGCTTGTATTACTCGTCTACGTGTTGCAGTAGCTGATACCGCTCTTGTTGACCAAGACAAACTGAAGAAACTAGGCGCTGCAGGTGTTGTTGTAGTTGCTGGTGGCGTACAAGCTATCTTCGGTACTAAGTCTGACAACCTTAAGACAGACATGGATGAGTGGATCCGTAACAACGGTTAATTCGCTGATTCAATAAATTGAAAGGAGGCCTTACGGCCTCCTTTTTTGTTTTCTGCAATATGCAAAATATCCTCACGCTTAAGCTCTTCTTACTCAACTAGTTCTACTCAACTCTATGTGTTAAAGGCCGATACCGAACCTTGAGCACCAGTTCGCTTTTACCTAGCGATGACACCTCTCTTTGTGAACCCAGTACACTATCATTTTTAAAAACAGTCTGAGAATATTATGAAACATCGTTATTTGATCGGCCTTATGTGCTGCAGCGGAGCCGCGTTTGTGCATGCTTCTGAAGCTCCAGATTTGGAAGTTGGATTAGCCATAGACCAAGACCTGAGTGTCGTTGTCGAATTTGATCAGAAATACCGTGCCACGATTGGCAACGACGGTGCTGCATTTGACTACATTTTGAAGCGTGGTCAGTTTGAGGCTGAAGCTCCGTTGAGTTGGTATGTCGGTGCAGGTGCTTGGGCTGAGTGGAATAATGATTTTGGCTTACGTTTGCCTTTAGGTATTAAAGTGAATTTCTACGAAGGTTGGAATGCGTACGTGCAAGTTCACCCTGAGCTCGACATGTATAAAGGTGTTGAATTACAAGTGGGTGGTGCACTGGGTATCACCTACAAGTTCTAGGTGATGAGACAAAAAAATGCCAGCTTAGTAGCTGGCATTTTTGAATGGTTTAAATAAGGTTATTTCTGTTTGTCCATTGCACGCTTTATGCAAATTGCAGCACCACCCCAAGTGATACCAAGACCAAGAACCATCATAATAATCGCACTCGTTGTCATGATTATGCTTCCTTCTTACTTGTCATATTTATGATAATGCCAATCGCTAGTAATCCTGCGATCATTGCCCAACCAAGAGTCAGGTCGTAGCCACCGTAACCGTCTGTAAACAATGCGCTTAGTTTTGTTGCAAGAATGATTGCAAGCATAACTGGAGTGACGAAGCGTAAACATACGTTAAACCATACGCCAATAGAGAAATCTGAAATCTCATTGACGTACGCACGTACATCGCTAACTTTGTTTAGTAACCATGCCATTAGAAGGATTTCAATGAATCCGCCTACCATGATGCCGACGTTGTTAGCGAAGTGATCGACTAGGTCTAGTAGAAGTAGGCCGCCGTTAGTTGCAAATGCCATAGACACCACAACACCAACGCCAATAACAATACTTGCTGCTTTTTTACGGCTCCAGTTCAGCTTGTCCATAATTGCAGATGTTACTGCTTCCATAATTGAGATATGAGAGCTTAAACCAGCCACAACAAGTGCAAAGAAGAATAGTGGACCCAGAATATACGGTGCTGGAAGTAAATTAATCGCAGCAGGTAGCGTAACAAACGCAAGGCCAACGCCTGCTGATACAACTTCAGTTAATGGTTTACCTTGTTCTTGAGCCATGTAGCCAAGAACAGAGAAAATCATAATACCCGCAAGAATTGAGAAACCACAGTTGATAAGAACCGTCATGAACGCGTTGTTCGTAATATCTGATTTTTCAGGCAGGTAGCTTGAGTAAGCCAGCATGATCGCAAAACCGATACTTAGCGTGAAGAAGATTTGTCCATAAGCAGCAGCCCATACTTTTACGTCCCAGATCTTGCTGAAATCAGGTTCGAACATGTAGTTCACACCATCTAGAGCACCAGGAAGGAAAACCATGCGTCCGATAAGCAAAATCACCATTATGAACAACACTGGCATCATTACTTTAGAAGCACGTTCGATACCAGCTTTAACACCACCCACGATAGCTGCATAAGTGATTGCCCAAGCGAGTAACATTGCGCCAGCGATGCCCCATTGGATGCTACCTAGGTTCGTCGGTGAGTTATCACCTAGAGCTAGATATTCACTGAAGAAGAATGCGTTAGTGTCTGTTCCCCAGCTTTGATTGAATGACATACCGAAGTATGAAATTGCCCAACCGATAACGGCAACATAGTAGACCGCGATGACAGCCGCTACACCCACTTGGAACCAGCCAAGCCACTCAAATTTTGAGTTGATGCGCGCTAAGGTTGCAGGTGCAGAGCCACGATATTTTTGACCCATACTGAACTCTAGGATCATAAATGGGATACCAGCCGTAAGCATGGCAAATAGATATGGAATGAAAAAAGCACCGCCGCCATTTTCATAAGCCATATATGGAAAACGCCAAATGTTTCCTAAACCAATAGCAGATCCTACTGCGGCAAGGATAAATCCTGCTCGGGATCCCCACTGTTCTCGCTTCATATTTAACTCCTTTACAACTTCCCTGAGGTATGAAGCTTCTCGTCACGCTGTGCTTGGTAAGGAGATGATAGTTAAAACAGGCAAACGGTTTGACTGTTTACTTTATCTTCCGTGATTAAGCAAAAGTTTAGATTATTATGTTGTTAGCGATTGGAGAACTCAGCGGATAATTCTTAATTGTTTGATGTGTGTTTGCATAACCTGAAATATTCAGCTGATGCGTGCTAATGAGCCTACCTAGTTAGAATGGTTAAAGCAATAGATTAGGTATGTTTAATAACTGTGGTCTTATGGTCTTTAAGATGTTAAATGATGGTTATTTTAGAGGTATGAATTGGTTTGGGGTTTTCTGATTGGTTTATGTGTCTAATTTTTTCTGTTTTATTAGGTTATATGACTTTATTTAAAAGTAGAGCGTATGACTGAAATTCATACACTCTATAGTTGAACTGACCAACTATTCGGAGGTTCTATTGGTATGAGATGGTCATCGATACTTAGAAAGTAAAACTCAGTCCGACATTGGCTTGGAATTGGTTCATCCAGTCGGTATCAAAGCGGATGATGCACTCTTGCCCGTTACTTGGGATGTTACAAACACCGGAGGTGTCGTTATCGACAACGGTACCTAACCAACGTAGTTGTGTGTTTAACGCTAATCGGTCACTAAATTTGTACTCTAAACCACCAAAGATAGAGGTTGAGAACCCATACTTATCTTTTGCCCAGTCTACATCGACGTAAGAAGCACCAAGGCCTAATCCCAAATAACCAGACAACACAGAAGAAGCTGGGTAGTAAATGCTACTTTGAAAGTGCAGGTATTGGATGGAGGAGCTTAGGTTGAGTGTTTCTAATTCAGAGCTTTGATTAGAATAGAAAAAGCCGATGCGTCCTTTTTCAAATGGCGTTTCAATCGAAAAGGTGTAGTTTTCAGACCCTTTCATATCATAGGTTTTACCGTCCTGGTCTTCGACACTGCCACCGCCTGTATAGCCCACCATCGGAGTAATGATGATCTCCGGCGAGGCATATACGCTCGAAACGGAGAGAAGCGTAATCAGTGCCATTATATTTGCTTTGTTATTCATGAGTATATCCTTATCCATACACTTACTAATTGTGATGGTTACATCAATATTGTGCGACTAATTTCGACGATTCTTGAAGATACTTCACACACCTGATAGTACTTAAATAGAGACTCGACAAATTAATAATAAGACAGAGGTGTCTATGGACCATAATCTGAAAAATGCCCTACAAATAACGGTTGTCATCTACGCAATCATTCTCTCATTTGGCTTTATTGCAATTGGTAGTTAATACCATTTATTGCGAGGCTGGGTTTTTATACTCAGGGAATAATGAATAGTGGGATTATAACCAATATTGATACAGCAATAGACTTAGATTATTACGCTAAGTTTATTGCTGGAAAAACAGCACTGGTCGCCCAAGGTGGTGGACAGAGAAGTATTTTTACTTCTGGAGTGCTGGATGCCTTTCTTCTTTCAAATTTTGATCCCTTCGACGAGTTTTTTGGTACCTCTGCAGGTGCTCTTAATTTGTGTGCTTATCTGTGCCGCGATAAAGGCCTTGGCCGTTCTTTCCTTCTCGACCTCACAACATCACCTGAATTCTTCAATCTCTTTTCTTATATACGACACAGAAAGAACCTTGGATTAGAATGGGCCTTAGAACAAATCATGGCTTACCCATATAAGCTTGATTTGGATTTAGGACGACAAACGCTAGGCGAGCGCCATTTCTATGCAGCCGTCACGGATTCTAAAGACTTACGAGATCACTACTTCCCAGTATTGGGTGAAGATTGGTACAAAGTGATGATTGCAACCTGTGCGATCCCTCGCTTATACAATGATGAAATCTTTATTGGCGACAATGCTTATGTGGATGGTGGTGTATCAGCTTGCATCCCGGTTCAAGAAGCGTGGCGTAGACAAGCCCGTTCCATTGTTGTGATCCGAACTGAGCCAGCGTTAGAGGAAGAGGTTCAAGCTAACAGTACGCGATTAGAAACACCCAAACCGATATCAGCCGAAGAACTGGAATGGTTCCGCGAATCTTTTGACAGTGTTCAAGGTCATTGGCAACAAAAAGTGGAACAGTGGAAAACCGATTGGAGCTCGTTCTTTCAACAACAAATTCTCAGCTCAAAAGAACAGAAGCGCGACAGATCACATTTGGATTTACTGAATGGTGGTCGATGGTTATTCGGGGCGGATGACATCTATAGATTAAGTCATTTAATTGGTGATAAGTTTGATTCCGGCTTAGCAGATATGCTGATGGTGCATTACCAAACTTACTCATTGACTCAGGATTTTTTGAACTCCCCACCAGACGATGCTTTTGTCGTGCAAATTGCCCCGAGTAAGCCGCTGAAATCCAATTCATTAATGAGTAATAAAGAAGATTTACTGCACGATTATGAATTGGGTTTAGAAGCCGGTTACCGATTTGTTGAAACTTATACCTCTACGAAAAATGCCCGCAGTTCACACATGCCACAGTTGGCAACCATTGCTGCTGAGAAGTAATGCTTGAGGTTGATTAATAATATTTGAAGTTGATGAGTTAGCATGCTGTGAGCTGATCGTGCTGTTTAAACTGATCGTTAGTGAGTCGTGCTCTGAAATGAAAAGGGTTATTGAACTTGGTTCGATAACCCTTTTTTGTCATGAGATTAGGCAAATCGTTTCGCCTTACGGGCAAACATTAGGTGACAGGCAAGATTCTCATACAGTTGGTTGATCCCGCCACATCCATAATGTCGCCTTGAGTGACGATAACGAGATCGCCAAACTTAAGATGCTCTTGCTCTTTTAGGCAGGTGAGCGTAGATAGGGCAATGTCAAAACTGTCTTTGGCTTCTGTCTCGAAGTAGATAGGTGTTACACCTCGGTACAAGGTGCAGCGATTAAGTGTTCCTTCGTTACGAGATAGTGCGTAGATAGGCATATCTGCACTTAGACGAGACATCATCAGTGCAGTACGGCCTGATTCAGTGAGAGTGACTACGCCTTTAATGCCTTCCATATGGTTTGCCGAGTAGATAGTCGCCATCGAAACGGTTTCTTCGGCGGTCACAAACGTGCGGTCAATTCGGTAATTGGATTGGTTGTTAATCCCCGCCATTTTCTCAGCACCAATACACACTTCAGCCATCGATTTTACGGTTTCGACCGGGTAATCACCTGCAGCTGTTTCACCTGAAAGCATGACCGCATCTGTTCCATCAAGTACCGCATTGGCAACGTCCATGACTTCGGCACGGGTTGGCATTGGCGCTGAAATCATCGATTCCATCATTTGAGTTGCGGTGATCACCGTTCGGTTAAGCGCTCTAGCACGACGTATAAGCTGTTTTTGTACTCCGACCAATTCAGGGTCGCCAATTTCGACTCCGAGGTCACCACGAGCTACCATGACCACATCTGAGGCCATTATGATGTCATCCATGTTCTCAACAGTGGCTACCGTCTCTGCTCGCTCTACTTTTGCTACAAGGTGAGCTTCTAAACCTGCTTCTCGTGCGAGTTGACGAGCGTAGTGCATGTCTTCGCCGTTGCGTGGGAAAGACACCGCAAGGTAATCCACTTTGATTTGTGCGGCGGTGACGATGTCGCGCTTGTCTTTTTCTGTCAGCGCTTCTGCGGACAGGCCGCCGCCTTTCTTGTTTATGCCTTTATTATTCGAGAGAGGGCCGCCAATGATGACTTCGGTATGAACGCGACAACCTTCCACTTCGGTTACTTTTAGCTGTACACGACCATCGTCTAGCAGCAGGATGTCGTTAGCTGAAACGTCGTTAGGTAATTCTTTATAATCAAGGCCGACCGCTTGTTGGTTGCCTTCGCCTAAACCAAGGCTACTGTCGAGAGTAAATTGGTCACCAACGGCAAGTTGGATTTTGCCATCTTTGAATGTTGACACTCGAATCTTGGGACCTTGTAAGTCACCGAGAATAGCGATCTGAGTACCAAGTTTTTTGGCTATTGCTCGGACATTTTCTGCACGTTGTATATGGTCGTCGCTAGTGCCGTGAGAGAAGTTCATACGGACGATATTGGCGCCGGCTTTGATGATCTCTTCAAGCACGTTACCTTTATCAGTAGAAGGGCCTAGCGTTGTGACGATTTTCGTTTTTCTTAATTCGGCTGTCATGAATACTCCTAGAGTGAGGCCAAGTAATCTTTTAAAAGACTTAATTAAGTATATGCATTAATTGATTATTTATTGGGAGCTAGGAGGATATTTCTTTATTTGTATCCAATTATTGTATTCAGGACTCAATAACGATGTTTCATTAAGAAAATTAAGTCTCAATTTATCGATGTAGGTACTAATTTTTCTCGAACTATTTGACTAGATACACAAAGATTCATGTATATACGTGATACGGGTCACGGCGATATACCAAGTGACTTCACAATTACTTCGCAAAGTAAAAAAATTACCGCGTTGATGATTTCTGGAGCGTAAAATGTACATGGCTCAACCGGGCCATATTGATCATATCAAACAGGTCAATGCTGGTCGTGTATATAAACTAATTGACCTTAAAGGTCCTATTTCTCGTATCGATCTGTCCAAGCAAAGTGAGTTGGCCCCGGCGAGTATTACTAAAATTACCCGTGAACTCATTGAAGCTCACCTTATTCACGAAACGACGGTTCAAGAAGCCACGACTCGTGGGCGTCCTGCTGTCGGTCTGCAAACCAATAACGAAGGTTGGCAGTTTCTGTCGATGCGTCTTGGTCGTGGGTATCTCACTATCGCGCTTCATGAATTGGGCGGCGATGTACTTATCGATACTAAGATTGATATTCATGAACGTGACCAAGACGATGTACTTGCGCGTCTTCTGCATGAAATTGATGAGTTTTTTCAAACTTATGCCGAGCAACTCGATAGGGTAACAAGTATTGCGGTTACGCTACCTGGGCTTGTGAATTCTGAGCAGGGAATTGTGTTGCAGATGCCACACTACAACGTTAAAAACTTAGCGTTGGGTCCTGAGATCTACAAAGAAACAGGTCTACCTGTCTTTATTGCCAATGATACCCGAGCGTGGGCATTAGCAGAGAAGCTGTTTGGTCACTCTCAAGATAACGATAATTCCGTTTTGATCTCGATTCACCACGGTGTAGGTGCAGGGATCATTCTCGACGGCCGAGTATTGCAAGGTCGCCACGGTAACATCGGTGAGCTAGGTCATATTCAGATCGATAAACAAGGCAAGCTTTGTCATTGTGGTAATCATGGCTGTTTAGAAACGGTTGCGAGTTCACAGGCTCTCCGTGAGCAAGTCAAAGAAAGATTGGCTAATGGCGAGGCATCATCACTAACGGCGTTTGAAGATGTCAAAATTGAACAGATCTGCGCTGCTGCTGCTGATGGTGATCCACTGGCTGTTGAAGTGATTGAACAGTTAGGTCGTTACTTAGGTGCCGCGATAGCGATTGTGATCAACCTTTTCAATCCTGAGAAAATCTTGATAGGTGGTGTTATCAATCAGGCTAAAAGCGTGTTGTATCCTGCGATTCAAAAGTGTATCGAAGAGCAGAGTTTATCGGTTTACCATCAAGATTTAGAACTGGTGGAATCTCGATTCTATAAACAAGCCACCATGCCAGGTGCTGCGCTTGTTAAACAAGCTTTATATGATGGCCAATTGTTAATGAAAGTGATTGAAGGCTAACCCTTTTTTTATCGTTTTTAGCCTTCCTTTAACCCTTTCCATGCACTTAAACTATGTATAACAGCATTTGTTGTACTTAGTTTAAGCATCTGTGTATTTGCGCTTTGCTTTAACCTATCGAATTAGGCTATTGTAGCCACAGTTATTATTTGTCACTAAGGTGTTGTATGTCTGGCGTTTTAAATTCTGTTGATCAGAGAACTAAACTCGTCGGTGAAAACCGTCTGGAACTCTTGTTATTTAGCTTAAATAGTCGCCAACTATTTGCGATTAACGTATTTAAAGTGAAAGAAGTCTTAAAAGTGCCTGTACTCACTCGCTTGCCAGGCTCTCACCATCATATTACGGGTGTTGCTTCTTTACGTGGTGAATCTGTACCTGTGATTGACTTACGCAGTGCGATTGGTTTCCCACCATCACGTGATGAGACTCAAGAAAACAACTTGATCATTACCGAATACAACCGAACCGTACAAGGCTTCTTGGTTGGACAAGTTCGTAATATCGTGAATACGACATGGACAGAAATCCAACCGCCACCAAAGACTACGGGTCGAGCAAACTATTTAACTGCTATCACGCATATCCAAGAAGAAGAGCAGCACAAAATCGTTGAGATCATCGATGTTGAAAAGGTGTTAGCGGAGATCATCGACTACGATGTGTCGATTTCTGACGGTGTTCTAGATCAGCAGTTAGCGAATGAAATGGTTGGCCGTAATGTACTTATCGTGGATGATTCTTCAACAGCACGCAACCAGATCAAAGGCACCTTGTCGCAACTTGGTTTGAACATTATCGAATGTTGTGACGGCTTAGAAGCACTGACTTTACTTAAGAAGTGGTGTGATGAAGGCAAAGACATCAATCAAGAAATACTATTGATGATCACCGATGCTGAAATGCCAGAAATGGATGGCTACAAACTGACTCATGAAGTTCGAACTGATCCTCGAATGCATGACTTGTTTATTACGCTAAATACTTCATTAAGTGGTAGTTTCAATGAAGCCATGGTTGAGAAAGTAGGGTGTAATCGCTTTATTTCTAAATTCCAACCAGACCTCTTAGTTGAAGTAACTCAAGAGCGAATGCGTCAGATTTTGTAATTAATGCAGCTGTACGGTTTGTTTCGAATGACCTTGGCGAAAACGTTTGCTAGTATTTGATACAGCATGTTTTTTAACAAAATATGCTCAACTACTAACGTAACTTTTCATGCACAATCTAAGGTAGTTCCTCTGAATGATATGGTTAACGTCTAAAGTCGTCATGACTTTGAGCTTATTACTGTATAGGGAATTTAAGAAAAGACGTACGGAAGCGGACGTTGAGGTATAACTCAACAACTTGAATTTAAGGGAAGCGGATGCTTCCCTTTTTCGTTTCTAGCGTTTCTTGGAGGGCAACTTGATTCGTTAATGAAAATCTCGGGATTTGGTGTTCAAACCAATAATGTCATCGGTAATATCGATGAGTTTACCCGCTATAACATGCACAACTTCGCCTTCCTTTTCTAATATGCCTTGTACTTTTAACGCTTTGGCTGTCAGATAAGCTTGCTGTTGAGAGCGCGCGGTTGCTCCCCATACCACGACATTAATATTGCCCGTGTTATCTTCTAATGTAACAAAGGTAACACCTGCCGCGGTTCCGGGAGCTTGTTTTCCTGTGACTAATCCAACAACCGTGACCATAGATTTGTGTCTTTGCTGTATTAAATCCTTCATGTGTGTGAATCGACCTAATCGTCCCGCTTCTTCTAGCAAAGTGATTGGGTGTTTGTTCAATGAAATTCCGACACTGGTGAAGTCTTCGAGTAGATCTTGCATCTCATTGGGTTTGTGCAGTGCATGTTCGTCATGTCCATCCCCAACATCGTCATAGACTTGGCTAAACAGAGGTAAATCAGAAGCGGAGTCCATGATTGCCCAGCGAGTCTGGAAGCGGTCTCCCGATACGTTATGTAGCGCATTGGCCGATGCCAGTAGCTCGATATCTTTCTTATTCATCGATAACTGTTTCACCTGGCTAGGGTGGCGATAACCGGATTGTGGCCGATTGGCGAGCACGCTTTGAATCCCATGTTCGCTGAATCCTTTGATTTGTCGCAGCCCTAAGCGAATCGCTAAACCATTCTGATGAGCGATGACAGTGTGGTTGTCTTGTGAGGCGTTCACACATACCGGAAGAACTACCACATTGTGTCGTTGTGCGTCTTGTACCAACTGTGATGGGCTATAAAACCCCATAGGTTGGCTATTGAGCAAGGAAGTATAGAAGCATTCTGGGTAGTAGCATTTCAACCAAGCTGAGCAATACGCTAACACCGCAAACGAAGCCGAGTGACTTTCAGGAAAACCGTATTCGCCAAAGCCGCATATCTGTTTAAAGATCTGCTCAGCAAATTCTGTCTCATAGCCACGCTTTTGCATTCCCTCGATGAGTTTGTTTTTAAACTTAAAGACGTTGCCATTTTTCTTCCAAGCGGCCATCGCGCGTCTGAGCTGATCCGCCTCTCCACCTGTGAATCCTGCGGCAACCATCGCGAGCTTAATCACTTGTTCTTGGAATATCGGCACACCCAAAGTGCGCGACAGTACCGACTCCACGTCTTTAGATGGATAACTGATTGGCTCAATACCATCTCGGCGCTTTAAGAATGGGTGAACCATATCGCCTTGAATAGGCCCAGGACGTACGATAGCAATTTGAATCACCAAGTCGTAATAAGTCCTTGGTTTGAGCCTTGGCAGCATGCTCATTTGCGCGCGTGACTCTATTTGGAAGATCCCGACGGTGTCTGCTCGCTGAATCATGCCGTAAACCTGAGGGTCATCCTTAAGGCGGGTGATCTCAGCAATGGTCAGTGATCGCCCGTGAATGCGTTTGATCAGGTCGAAACATTTACGAATCGCAGAGAGCATACCTAACGCGAGTACATCAACTTTCAGCAGCCCCAATGTTTCAAGATCATCCTTATCCCATTGAATTATGGTTCGATCGTGCATAGCCGCATTTTCGACGGGAACCAATTCATACAAAGGCCCAGAAGAGATCACGAAGCCGCCAACATGCTGAGACAGGTGACGTGGAAAGCCGATGATCTCATTAACCAAATGGATAAACTGCTGTCCCTTCAAAGAATCAGGCTGTAGCCCCAATTGAGTGAGCTGAGCCTGCCAACCTAAGCTTTTGTCCCTGCGATTGGTGTTCTTTATAAAGTAATCAAGCTGAGTTTCTTGTAGCCCTAAAGCTTTGCCGACATCTCTGACCGCGCTTTTAAAGCGATATGAAATGACAGTTGCGGCAAGTGCTGCACGTTCTCTACCGTATTTTTTGTAGATGTATTGGATGACTTCTTCACGGCGCTCGTGCTCAAAATCGACATCAATATCGGGCGGCTCATCGCGCTCTTTACTGATGAAGCGTTCAAATAGCACTGAGATTTGTCTTGGGTCGACAGAGGTGATCTCTAGGCAGTAACAGACCACGGAATTGGCCGCTGAACCTCGACCTTGGTAAAGAATGCCTTGGCTTTTGGCAAATATGACTATGTCGTGAATGGTGAGAAAAAAGAAAGGGTAGTCAAGCGCGTCAATTAGCCTCAATTCTTTATCTATGATTTGTTGAATGTCATTAGGTACACCTTGCGGGAAGCGAGCTCGTTTTCCCTTTTCGACTAACATGCGTAGGTAGCTCATGGGTGTCTCACCTTGAGGGATCAGCTCGCTTGGGTATTCGTAGCGCAAGCTATCTAAATCAAATTCACACAGCTCAGCGATTCGGTTGCTCTCTTCTAGCCACTCAGCTTTGAATATATGAGAGATCTTATTGATGCTGCGTAAACAGCGCTCGGCATTGGCGAGTAAGTGATTGCCCACTTCGGTAATGGGCTGTTGGTACTTTATTGCAGTGAGTGAGTGCTGTAAGGGTAAGCGGTTCGCGTTGTGCATCAGCACGCCACCACAAGCTGTAATCGGCAGTTGGTGATGTTGTGACAGCTCAACGCAGTAATCTGTGTATTGCTGGTCGGTTTGCTTTAGGTGTCGTTGTAAGCCGATCCAAAGCCGACCTGAATGGTGCTGGGAGAGCCATTGCCCCCAGTGCGCGTCTTCATTTTTCTGTTGAGGAAACCAAAGAATGAAGCAGTGCTTAGCCGACATGATATCCCACTCAGAGAGCTGATAATGTCCTTTGCTGCTACGACGTCTCGCGTTGGTAATAATACGACACAGCTCGGCATAGGCCTCTCTATTTGGGCATAGCAAAACCACTTGGCACTCTTCATTTAACCAAAACATGCTCCCGACAATTTGCTTGAGCGACAGTTTATGTTGCTTGATTGCTGAGTGAACCTTAACGATGCCCGCGACTGAGCACTCATCAGTAACCGCGAGTGCTTTGTAACGTAAGAAGTCGGCCTGTAAAACAAGCTCTTCCGCATGCGAAGCTCCCTCTAGAAAGGAGTAATTACTTTGGCAAAATAGCTCTGAGTATTGCTGAGACATAACGTAATCTCACTTAACCATTGCGAGTGAACATGATTGAAAAGGGCGTTTAAATTGAGTAAATGGTGCGGGTTGGCGATTCAACTTTTGTTGGTTAGCTAAATAAGCCGTGCAAAAACCACTGTTTATCTGGTGTTCTAAATACCCATAACCATCGACCGTTTTCACTGTGAGCAATAAAGTAGTCACGAATGATTTTTTCACCATCCCACCAGCCAGACACAATGCGCTCAGGGCCTTGAAATAAGGTGACGCTTTCGGTTAAGGCTTCGGGCTCTGGCAGTAAAATACTGGGCCGGAGTCGTTGTTGATGGACGTTGAGAACTATGGTTTGTTGCTCGCTCTCTGGGGGCGTTTGCTTTTTTGCCACAGACTTACTCAGTGTTGGGAGCGAATACTGATTGGCCTTTTCTGGCCTTGGATCGTGCAGTATTTTGGGAGTCTGAATACAAGCTTGCCCGAGCTTTGCTTGAAGCAGCGAGAGCAAATCTAGCGCAGCAAGCGTTCCTGTATTGCCATCGAAAAGATCATGGTAGGCGACTTGCGGTTCTCCATGACGAATCAAAGAGAGAGTCAGCCCCTGTACGGGTGCTGTTATCTTCAGTGACTCTAAGGTTAGATGCGTTAGGTTTGCCCATTTGACAGCAAGGTAATCGCCCTGCGCGGAATAAAAAGAGACAGGGTGGTCGTCTTTATCCCTTAGGTGCAAAGTCAGCGTTAACTCGAAAGCCACTCGGTCGCGTAACCTCAAAAAACACTCGAGCTGATTCAACAATTTCAGCAAAGGCTTTTCGATGAACAGGATGTTTTCAATATCAAACAGCAGCTCCAAATATTGTTGGAAACTCTCTGGTGGGTGATAGAAATCAATCGGGTGCTTGAACTGCCCATTAAGACGACCAACATAGTTCACCAAGTCGATATCAAAGCGGCGCGCGACATCTTGCAAAGGCAGTTTCAATAAGTCTTCAACGACATTGATACCAACACGATTCAGGCGCTCAACTTGTTTAGCAGGAAGTTCGCTTGAACTCAGTGCTTGTTGGTTAACCCAAGCTTTCATCTGCTCAACATTGTTCGTCGCTTGGTTGATGGATTGTTTGCCTAAAAGGATTGCAGAAAGCGGCGAATAACCTGTAGCAAAGCTGAACTGGATATTGAGCGTTTCTAAATGGCTTTTGAGTTCATGCCAGTAGTTATCTAGCCCATCATAAAGCGACAGCATGTTAGAGGACTTAATCAATAATCCATTGGGTGGCAGTAAAGCCATGTCAGAAGTGACCAAATACGCCCATTGAGCGATCTCTTTGAGCTTACTTTTTTCTAGCTCAATACTGTAAGGGTGGACGTGTAAGTTGTGACACAGCGCCGCCGCAGACCCTAGCCCCATACCAAGTGAAATTCCCGATTGCAGCGCAGCTTGGTTAGCTTGCAGCACACGGTGATCTTTTTCATCCACGATGATAATAGGTTGCTCGTGTAACTCTTCATTAGAGTGAACTTTCTCGGAGTTAGATAGCTCAGAATTAAACAAGGTATCCAACTGCAGAGATGGAAAGTGCAGATAAAGCCATAACATACGCTAGCCTTGCTTCGCAATAGGGAAAGCAAGCACAGTGTTACCAGACAACGCATGAATTGAGTTGTTTTCATCGATGACTTTTTCTGTGAGTAACGGCCAGTTCTGGTTCATGTCCAGAATAAAACTTCCATACGACCAACTGCCTTTTCTCTTAGTCACCTCAACCTTTAACCCTTGGATGTGAAAAGACAGCTTCATGCTTAAAGAAACGGGCAGGGATAACTGATTATGGCTGGTGGCTTTAAAGTGAAATTGCAGGCATTTGCCCGTTTCGCTTGCTGCTTGTAAGCGTTTGGTTTGGTGGATTTCGAGATCGGCTCCCCATAACAATACCGAGTGACAAGCACCACTCTTGAGGCATTGCTCGGCTGCCCATAATGCATCGAGGTCGCGTTGAGGCTCGATCACCAAGATGTTATCGAGCTCAATACCTTGGCTGCTAAAAAATTCGGCACAGATCTTCCCCGGTGGGTTAATGAAGATGGCCAATTTTTGTGAGTTTTGTTGAGCTAAATAGGGTGTAAGCAGGCGAAGTTCGCCGATCCCTTGTTGCGATTCAACCTCAATAACACCATGCGTCGGAAAGCCACCATCAAGCTGTTTATCCAGTTGAGGATAGCCTGTTGAAGTAGTACTTCCTTGCGCTGTTGATTGTAACCCTGTCCAGATTAGCTGGCGGTCTTGTAAGTTTTTTATTAGTTCATGCATAATTAAATACCTGTATATTTATACAGTATATTTAACAATGAAAAAGATGCAAAGAGAAATGATGAAAATTAGCGGAAGTAAGTGTTAGTTGATTGATTTAGATACAAAAAAAGCCGCTATGGAAGCGACTTTTTACTATTGATTAATGATATCAGTTACTTAGGTTGAGCATCGATACATTGGCCATGAATGTCTGTCACACTTGGGTTCATTAAGTGTAGATACAACGGGATGATGTCGAGTGGCGTTTTTAGCTTGTTCGCATCTTCACCTGGGTACGCTTTTGCACGCATGCGTGTTTGAGTACCGCCTGGGTTAATCGCATTAACACGGATATCGGTACCTTCAAGCTCATCGGCTAAGATCTGCATCATGCCTTCTGTAGCAAACTTTGAAATCGCGTAAGTGCCCCAGAACGCACGACCAGAGTGACCAACCGTTGAAGAGGTAAAGACAATACGACCCGCTTCCGCTTTCTTAATGACAGGCAGTAATGCTTGAGTCATTAGAAATTCAGCTTTAACGTTGATTTGCATGACGCCATCAAACGTTTCTTCATCGATTTGATCGAATGGACTTAACGTGCCAAGCACACCTGCGTTATGCAGTAGACCATCTAAACGACCGAACTGTGATTCAATGGTTTCAGCCATGTCGATGTAGTTCTGTTTTGTCGCGCCTTTTAAATCCAATGGGATAATCGCAGGCTGTGGGTAACCAGCGCTTTCGATTTCGTCGTAAATTAATTCAAGGTTTTTGACATTGCGGCCTAACAGAATAACAGTTGCACCATGTTGAGCGAAACTTAGCGCGGCTTGGCGACCAATGCCAGCACCGGCACCTGTAACCAAAATTACTTTATCTTTGAGGGCATCTGTAGAGATTGGGTAATCCACTGTGCTTATCCTTCTTTCTTTTATTATGTTCGTCATTCCATTGATGTTTAATCACACAGATAACCGCAGGAATGATGAGAAATTCTTGGTAATCGTGACAAGATGGTTACAATACACTAATTCATACAATAGGGGATATGACATTGGAATTTTTGTTGGACTACGGCTTGTTTTTAGCCAAGATTGCGACCGTTGTAATCGCCATCATTGCAATTTTAGTGATAGCTAAATCTGTGGGTGGAAAATCAAGCGCAATTAAAGGTGAGCTGGAAATCACGAACCTATCTGAGCATCACAAACAAACGATTGAACAACTAGAGCACCATTTGCATGATGATGCTTTCATCAAAGCACGTGATAAAGCAGAAAAGAAAGCGGAAAAAGAAAAAGTAAAATCACGTGGCAAAGAAGTGAAGAAAGCAGCGAAAGAGGGTGAGCTTGATAGCAAGCGTGAACCACACCTATTCGTTCTTGATTTTAATGGCAGCATTGATGCGAAAGAAGTGGCTTCATTACGTGAAGAGGTAACGGCGGTTCTGGCTGTTGCTCGTGAAGGTGATGAAGTATTGCTTAAGCTTGAGTCTGGCGGTGGTATGGTTCACGGCTATGGTCTGGCGTCTTCTCAACTTGACCGTATCAAAGCGGCAGGTCTGCCTCTGACTATCTCGGTAGATAAAGTCGCAGCAAGTGGCGGTTACATGATGGCATGTATCGCAGACAAAATCGTATCTGCACCGTTTGCTATTGTTGGTTCTATTGGTGTTATCGCTCAACTGCCAAACTTCAACAAACTGCTTAAAAAGCACGACATTGAATTCGAACAGCTAACGGCAGGTGAGTACAAACGCACGCTTACTATGTTTGGTGAGAACAGTGATAAAGCACGCGAGAAGTTTAAAGAAGAGCTAGAGGAAACTCATGGTTTGTTTAAAGATTTCATCCGTGACCACCGACCTGCGCTAGATCTTGAAAAAGTAGCAACGGGTGAGCACTGGTTTGGTACACAAGCGCATGAACTTGGGCTGGTGGATGAGATTAGCACTTCTGATGATTTAGTCGTAGCGGCATGTAAGGACAAAACAGTTCTAGCGATTCACTACGTACAGAAGAAAAAGCTTTCAGACAAACTAGCGGGCGTGGCAGGTAAATCTGCAGACAGCGTGCTGATGAAGCTGATTGAACGTGGTCAAAAGCCGATTGTTTAAGCTTATTTAGTTTTAGCTCTAGTATCTAGTATCTAGTATCTAGGTTTAGTGCCTTGCGTCTATTGAAGACGTTTGAGCCTTAAAAAGAAAGCGCATAAGTCATAAGACTTATGCGCTTTTTTATTGCTCCACTTCCGAGCGGGTGACCACTATGTTGTAGGGGGAGCGGAGTTTTATACCAAGCACTGACTTACTGTGATTGATATTAAATCTTGGCTCCATAGTCATTGCGTTTTGGACAAGTGGTCAGAATCTCTCGATGACCTGTGTCTTTGAGCTCTTCCAGAATCACATCAAAGCCCCATAAGCGATAGAGATGTTTCATCACTTCGTCGTAGCCTTTATCAAGCGGGATACGGCCGTGAGGTACATATTGCAGTGTCATCGAGCGGTCACCGCGAACATCGACATTAAACACCTGAATATTCGGCTCAAGGTTGCTTAGATTGTACTGCGCCGCAAGCTTTTCACGAATTAAGCGATAGCCCGGATCGTCGTGAATAGCGCTTATCTCAATGGTGTTTTTGCGGTCGTCGTCGAGAACAGAGAACAACTTAAAGTCTCGAATGATTTTTGGTGAAAGGTATTGGCTGATAAAGCTTTCATCTTTGAAATTGTGCATGGCAAAGTGCACCGCCTCTAACCAATCACTTCCGGCTAACTCAGGGAACCATTCTTTGTCTTCATCGGTTGGTTCTTCACAGATACGTCGAATGTCTCTAAACATTGCAAAGCCAAGCGCATAAGGGTTTATCCCACTGAAATAAGGGCTGTTGTAGGCGGGTTGTGCGACCACGCTGGTGTGGCTGTGTAGGAATTCTAAGATAAACTTATCACTCACCAAGCCTTCGTCGTAAAGATGGTTAAGAATGGTGTAATGCCAGAAGGTTGCCCAGCCTTCGTTCATTACTTGAGTTTGTTTCTGAGGATAGAAGTATTGACTTACCTTGCGAACAATACGAACACACTCTCGTTGCCAAGGTTCAAGCAGTGGGGCGTTCTTTTCAATAAAGTAGAGAATGTTTTCTTGAGGCTCACTAGGGAAACGTATCTTGGTTTCTTCTTCCTTGCTTTTATTTTGGGGAACGGTCCTCCACAGCTCATTCACTTGAGATTGCAGGTAAGCTTCACGTTCTTCTTGTCTTGCGGTTTCTTCCGCAATGGAAATCTTCTCTGGGCGTTTGTATCTGTCTACGCCGTAGTTCATGAGAGCATGACAAGAATCGAGAAGTTTCTCGACTTCAGCCACACCATACTTTTCTTCGCAATCGGTAATGTATTTTTTCGCGAACAATAGATAGTCGATAATCGAGCTTGCATCAGTCCAAGTTTGGAACAGGTAATTACCCTTAAAGAACGAGTTATGGCCGTAACAGGCATGCGCCATTACCAACGCTTGCATCGTGACCGTGTTCTCTTCCATTAAGTAAGCGATACACGGATCTGAGTTGATCACGATTTCGTACGCTAAGCCCATTTGGCCGTGTTTGTAGTTTTGCTCTGTTTGGATGAACTTCTTACCAAAAGACCAGTGGTTGTAGTTGATGGGCATACCAATGCTGGAGTAAGCATCCATCATCTGCTCAGAGGTAATCACTTCAATCTGGTTCGGGTAAGTGTCTAAACGGTAATGCTGCGCCACACGCTTAATTTCTACGTGATATTGTTCCAAGAGGTTGAACGTCCAATCTGGACCATCAGGCAGCATCTTGTTGTTTTTCTTCTGTGCAGATTTGTCTTTCTCTGCAACGTTTGATTTCGCTGTCATGGCAAACTCCCTTACGCAGTCTCTTTCTGGAACAGTTCTCTAAACACAGGAAAAATATCATCCACCGTTTTAATGTTCTTCATGGCGAAGTTATCGAAGCTCGCTTCTAGCTTCTCGTACTCGTGCCAAAGCGTTTGGTGTGAACGGCGAGTAATCTCGATGTAAGAGTAATATTGGCAAGTCGGTAATAGCGTATTGACCAACAGTTCTTTACAGCGAGGTGAGTCATCCGCCCAGTTATCTCCATCAGAAGCTTGTGCTGCGTAGATATTCCACTCATTAGCAGGATAACGATCTGCGACAATTTCTTTCATTAGTTTCAGTGCACTAGAAACGATCGTGCCGCCAGTTTCTTGTGAATAGAAGAACTCATGTTCGTCAACTTCTTTAGCCTGAGTATGGTGACGAATAAACACAACATCGACGTTTTCATATGTGCGATTGAGGAATAAGTAAAGCAGTACGTAGAAGCGTTTTGCGATGTCCTTGGTAGCTTGATCCATTGAGCCAGATACATCCATTAGACAGAACATAACGGCTTGGCTAGATGGAATAGGGCGCTTCTCATAATTTTTAAAACGCAGGTCGAAGGTGTCAATGAACGGCACGCTTTCAATTTTTTTACGTAACTCAGCAATCTCTTCTTTTAAGCGACTCTCTTCGAAAGGTTGTGCTGGTTCTGTCATTTTTACTTGGTCAAGTTGCTCCATCAGTAGGTTGAGCTCGCGCTTTTTACCTGCTGTCATCGCGGTTCTACGAGCCAGAGATTGTTGCAGTGAACGAACGATAGCGATATTAGATGGAATCCCCGCGCTTTGGTAACCAGAGCGGTGTGTTTTCCATTCGGTGATTTTGTTGACCTGATTCTTCTCTAGATTAGGCAGAGCTAAATCTTCAAAGAGAATATCAAGATATTCATCTTTTGAAATTTGGAAGGTAAATTCATCTTGGCCTTCGCCATCAGGGCTTGCGTCACCCTGGCCTGAGCCACCACCTTGACCACCACCTTTAGGACGTTCAATTTTATCGCCCGTGATGAACTGGTCATTACCTGGGTGAACGCGTTCTCTTACGCCGCCTTGACCTTGGTGAAAGCTTGGCTCTTTGATGTCTTTATGAGGAATAGTGACGTCTTCACCGGTTTCAGTATTGGTGATTGAGCGTCGGTTGACTGCATCGGCCACAGATTCTTTGATTTGCTCTTTATGGCGTCGTAAGAAACGCTGTCTGTTCACAGCACTCTTATTCTTGCCATTGAGCCTCCGATCGATAAATTGTGCCATAAGAACTCCCTCTCAGCTGATTTTGCGATCCTACTTTTTATTCGGGTATAAGAGTTATTAGTTTACTAAAGCTATTCGTTCGTTAGGGTATAAAGTTATTGGTTTGTACGAGCTGCCCAATTGAGCAGCTCAATACAGTTTGGTTATGAGGATTTACGAACTCTTAGGTACCACTCAGATAGCAGTCTCACTTGTTTCTCGGTGTAGCCTTTTTCCATCATACGAGCAACGAAGTCGTCGTGTTTTTTCTGATCATCCGTTGAGGTCTTAGCATTGAACGAAATAACAGGAAGTAGCTCTTCTGTGTTAGAGAACATTTTCTTCTCAATTACAGTGCGCAGTTTCTCGTAGCTCGTCCAAACTGGGTTTTGACCGTTATTGTTGGCTTTGGCACGAAGCACGAAGTTCACAATCTCATTTCGGAAGTCTTTAGGGTTACTGATCCCAGCTGTTTTCTCGATTTTTTCTAGTTCACCATTCAGAGAAGCACGGTCAAATAGCTGTCCTGTTTCTGGATCGCGGTACTCTTGGTCTTGAATCCAGAAGTCCGCGTAGGTGACATAGCGGTCGAAGATATTCTGTCCGTACTCAGAGTAAGACTCTAGGTAAGCGGTTTGAATTTCTTTACCAATGAATTCTACGTAACGCGGTACTAGGTATCCTTTCAAGAACTCAAGATACTTCTCAGCGGTTTCTTGAGGGAACTGTTCACGTTCGATTTGTTGTTCAATCACGTAGAACAAGTGAACCGGGTTTGCAGCCACTTCGGCTTGGTCGAAGTTAAATACACGAGACAGGATCTTAAAGGCGAAACGCGTTGATAGCCCAGACATGCCTTCGTCAACACCTGCGTAGTCTCGGTACTCTTGGTAACTCTTCGCTTTTGGATCGGTGTCTTTTAGAGTCTCACCATCGTAAACCCGCATTTTTGAGAATAGAGAAGAGTTTTCAGGCTCTTTCAATCTCGATAGGATGCTGAATTGCGATAGCAGATCGAGTGTGCTTGGCGAACAAGGGGCTTTGGATAGCTCACTGTGCTCAAGCAGTTTTTGATAGATCTTAACTTCTTCAGAGACGCGCAGACAGTAAGGGACTTTTACAATGTACACACGGTCGAGAAAGGCTTCGTTGTTTTTGTTGTTACGGAAGGTCTGCCACTCGGATTCGTTTGAGTGAGCTAGAATCATACCGTCAAATGGCAGTGCAGAGAGCCCTTCGGTACCGTTGAAGTTACCTTCTTGCGTTGCCGTTAGAAGTGGGTGCAAGACTTTGATTGGTGCCTTGAACATCTCTACGAACTCCATAACACCTTGGTTTGCTTTACACAGCGCACCAGAGTAACTATAGGCATCGGGATCATCTTGAGAGAAGTGCTCAAGCTTACGAATATCGACTTTACCAACCAGAGACGAGATATCTTGGTTGTTCTCATCACCAGGCTCTGTCTTCGCAATTGCAACTTGGTCGAGAATAGAAGGGCGCAGTTTGATGACTTTGAATTTGGAGATGTCACCACCGAAGTCATGGAGGCGTTTCGCTGCCCAAGGTGACATGATAGAGCGTATGTAACGTTTCTCTATTCCGTACTCTTGTTTCAAAAGATCGCCATCTTCGTTTACGTCAAATAGACAGAAGGGGTGATCATTCACTGGGCTTCGCTCACCATCGGCAGACAGCACATAGATTGGTAGCTTTTGCATCAGTGCCTTGAGTTTTTCAGCAAGGGATGATTTACCACCGCCCACAGGGCCAAGTAGATAAAGGATTTGCTTACGTTCTTCTAAACCTTGCGCTGCATGTTTTAGATAAGAAACAATCTGTTCAATCGCGTCTTCCATGCCGTAGAAATCTTTAAATTCACTGTAGCGTGAGATGACACGGTTCGAGAAAATACGACTTAGTTGAGGGTCTTGAGCAGTGTCAATGACCTCCGGTTCGCCAATGGCGAGTAATAAGCGCTCGGCAGCATTCGCGTAAGCACTTTTATCGTCTTTACACAGCCCTAAGAACTCTTGCAATGTCAGCTCTTCTTCCTTGGCTGCTTCATAACGTGATTGATAGTGGTCAAAAATACTCATAGTCACATTCCCCTTGTTAACCAGTCAAAACTGACGAGCGATTGAAAAATAGGCTCTCCCTACATTTTAAGGTTAGACCCGCTTCGACAATTTTGCTTAACAATTATGTATTTATTTACAATTTTGCGTGTGAAAAACGTAGCGAGCGCAATAGGCAACTTGAGGCGTGTGGAATCGAATTATTTTACATTCGAGCGGATCTAACCGTTTGTTTTGTGATTTTAGGTCGCTTAACAATACTCACACTGGATTTATGTGTATTAGATGTATAACTGAGCTCTATTGATTTTTTGGAATGAAGTACCATATAATGCGCAGCGTTATCCAAAGTTGCTCAATAAATAGGTAAATATAGTGAAGAATAATGGGTTAAAAATAGTGGCTATCAGTGTGGCGTTACTGGCTTCGACAGCAACGCATGCAAAAATATCGCAGTGGTCACTGGGCGTTGCCGCTTCTTATTCTCCTGCTGTCTATAAAGAGACGCCGTCAAATCGTACGGTGATTCCCATGATTGGTTATGAAGGTGAGCATTTTTTCATGCGTGGATTCAGTGCGGGTTATCGCTTGCTACCTGCAGGTTCACCACAGAATATTGTGTTTAGAGCGGTTTATGATCCAAGAACATTAAAGCCAAGTGACTCTGATAATGCTGATATCCAGAAGTTAGATGAGCGTAAAGCGTCGGTGTTGGGAGGTGTAAGCTATCAAGTGATTACATTGGTCGGTATGTTTGAAGCGACAGCGGGCTCAGACTTAGGGTTTAGGCACAATGGCATCTATGCAGAAGCGGCATGGCGCCTACCAATTCGTCGTAATGGCTGGGCGATTACACCATCTATTGGTTACTCGTATAACAGTAAGCGTTTGAATAATCACCTGTACGGAGTGAGTTCATCGGAAGCGGCGAGAACCAATTTAGATGAATTTGACGCTGACTGGGATGGCCAATACTTTATTGGCTTAGGTGGTTATCTGCATGTGACGCCAAATGTTCGAGTAACCGGCGGTGTGCGTTATACCAACCTTGAAGGTGATATTGAAAATAGCCCAATACTTGAAAGTGGCATTAACATGGCCGCTAACGTCGGTGTCGCTTATGTATTCTAGGTGCTTTGGCTTATCGCTTTATATATGAATATTAAAAAAGGGTTACTCATGATGAGTAACCCTTTTTTTGAAATTTTATAAGCCTAGTTAAAGCTAATCTTCTAATGCACTAAGCACTAAATATTTGAGATAGCTCTGTCGCACATAGGTGGTACTGACGAGGGCAGTTACGCCACGTTGTTAGCATGCGACGGTACTTTTCTAACATTGGCATTTGACTATTGAAGTGGTGATCTGCTTTGTCAAATTGAGGGTAAAGTCCTTCAGAGTCAACAAGGAAACGCACGTAATGTACGATTTGTGCTTCAGAAGCGATATCGAAACCTAGGAATTGTAGACGACGTTGGTCGACTTCCGCACGCTCTTGATCTGCAAGCATTTTATTCGACTCTTGCATCGCATGGTACATCTCCATAATGTCGATAATTTCGCGACATTCTGCTTCAGTTAAACAACCAAATTCTTTGTTAAGCTCACGCATTTGGAGTTCGTAACCACGTTCTACAATCGTTTGTAGACGCTGGTATTTAGCTGAGTTCTCAGGATCCATTTGAGACATTAGGTAGTATTGATTTGATAGAATTAGACGCTGAGCATTGGTCATTTCCATGGGAGGAACCTCACTAAAAAACTAAATGTTATATTATTTTGTTGCAGTAAGAGTAACAGCATTCCTAAGAGTGGAAACATGATCTCAACACGGATTTAATATGATTTTTTGAATTGATAAACAAAAGTTGTAAAGAAAAGTGAAAGGATTGTTTTAACCAAAAAAGAAAACGCCCCAATCGAAATTGAGGCGTTTGAAATCACTATTAACGTAAGTCTAAATTAGTATTTTACGTTTGAATGGTATTGACTGAGGATAGCAACAATCTCGTCCATTTTTTCTTTGCTTGGCGGATTTGTACCTTCAAGAGGGTAGTCGTGACCCAATGCTTCCCACTTATGAGCACCTAGCTTGTGGTATGGAAGCAGTTCTACTTTTTCGATGTTATCCATGTCCTTAATGAATTCACCCAGAAGATGCGCATCTTCTGGCGTATCTGTGTAGCCAGGAACAATCACATAACGAATCCACGTCTTCTTACCTATTTTGTGTAGGTAGCGTGCAAAATCCAGAGTACGTCGGTTTGATACACCAATGAAATCGTGGTGAATTTCATCTCGCATATGTTTAAGATCCAGCATTACCAGATCAGAGGCTTCTAGTACTTCATCGACCACTTCAGTGTGTTTACGAATATAGCCATTAGTATCAAGACAAGTGTGGATGCCTTCAGCTTGAGCCGCGCGGAAAAAATCACGAACAAACTCAGGTTGTAGCATCGCTTCGCCACCTGAACAGGTGATACCACCGCCAGAGGCTTTCATGAAATGACGGTATGATTTTGCTTCGTTAATGATCTCTTCGACCGTTACTTCCTTTCCGTCATGAAGATCCCATGTATCGCGATTATGGCAGTACATACAACGCATTAAGCAGCCTTGAAGAAACACAATAAAGCGGATACCAGGGCCATCGACAGTACCACAAGATTCGAATGAGTGAATGCGACCAGTTGTAGACATGAGCTATTCTCGTATAGGAATTTATACCGTTTATTTTATTACAAAAACGGTACATAAAATAGGGTCAAATGGTAACTAGGTCTTTAAAAATAAAGACAATCACCTGTGAAGATGATTGCCTTTATTTAACTTGAAAAGCAGGCGGTGAAAGCCTTTTCTATGGCTAGAAGAAAGCAAACATAGTGATGCCACCAGTACCGTACACTGACTTTGTTGCTTCTTGGTAATCGGGTGTTTTTGCGGTAAGTGCGAAAGATGCACCAACGTATTGGTTATACCAAGCAACACCAAGTATCGCTGTCGCTTGAATGTTCTCTAAAGTGACATCGTAGATCGCAGGATCTTGGCCATTTTTCTTTGCATAATCATTAACACCGGAACGATCCCCTTCGACAGTCAGGTCATTAAATCGGTAACGCCCTTCAAGACCTGCGTAAGTAAACCAACCTGTATTTGAAGCACCTATCATGCCTGCTTTGAATGGGTTTTCTGTGCTGATGTTCGCTGCGCCAAAGTTGCCGCCCAAGTCAGTACCCCAACGGAACATAAATCCAGTAGAAATGTCGCTTCTAAAATTACCAACGTTGATCTCTGATACGTTAGATATCTCGAAGTCAGTATTCGCTAATGCTTGATTACGCATTAGGTTGAAATGACTTAAGTAACCAAGGCTACCTGCGTACTCATCATCAACTTGATACTTCCAACCCATAGGTTCGTCTGATTTAGTGATTGAGTGAACCAGTTTTTGAGCGTCTTCGGAAAGTGCTCGCTCGCCTGTAGTACCAAACGTGATGTTAAAACGCTGGGCTTGTTGTGGGTTCAAGCTGATGTAGTTGAATTCTGTATGTAGGTAACCTGCGTATGGACGATCATTGGCTGATGGTTTTTCTAATTCAATGTCAGAAGGCGTGTACATCTTGTGACCAATGGTGATTTCCCACTTATCTAAAGAGCTTGCGCCCCAATAGGAAAGGCTCAATGGTTTTACCCAAGCGTATGGCGTAATACTTGACGATGTGTAACCCAGAAATAAACCGTTGGTATAGTCTTGATCGACACCAAAGATACCATCGTTGTCTAACGCAAAAGTTAACGTAGAGCGTTCAGATGCCAGTGATGAACAAGAGAGGAGAATCAGTGGTAAATAACGAAGGTATTTCATGTAGCGGTTACTCTAAAATGATGAACAGAAATAGTACCGTAGTTTGAGTGGATTTGTAGAAAAAAAGTGAATGCGAGTGTGCTTTTTGTGGCCAATCTAATCTTTCTTGGGGGAGGGGGTATTGATGAGATTTAGAGTAGATATAAAAAAGCCCCGCACATTGGCGAGGCTAATAGTTTTTACTGTCTATTGAGCGTGAGCTTATAGAGACTCAGTAAATGTACGTGCGATTACGTCAGCTTGCTGCTCTGTAGTCAGAGAGTTAAAGCGTACAGCGTAACCAGAAACACGAATCGTTAGCTGAGGGTATTTCTCAGGGTGCTTAACTGCGTCTTCTAGAGTTTCACGGTTAAGAACGTTCACGTTAAGGTGTTGACCACCTTCAATGCCAGCTTCGTGGTGGAAGTAACCATCCATTAGGCCTGCAAGGTTAGCACGTTGGCTATCTTCTTCTTTACCTAGTGCGTTTGGCACGATAGAGAAAGTGTAAGAGATACCATCTTGAGCATCAGCAAACGGTAGTTTACCTACAGACGTTAGTGAAGCTACAGCGCCTTTCTCATCACGACCGTGCATTGGGTTTGCACCAGGAGCGAAAGGAGCGCCAGCACGACGACCGTCTGGAGTGTTACCTGTTTTCTTACCGTATACCACGTTAGACGTGATAGTAAGAACTGACTGTGTAGGGATTGAATCACGGTAAGTCTTAAGCTTACGGATCTTGTTCATGAACGTAGAAACTAGTTCACAAGCAATGTCATCTACACGAGAGTCGTTGTTACCGTATTTAGGGTAATCGCCTTCGATTTCGAAGTCAGTTGCAATGCCATCTTCGTCGCGGATTGGTTTAACAGTCGCGAATTTGATTGCAGACAGTGAGTCAGCTGCAACAGACAGACCAGCGATACCACAAGCCATAGTACGACGAACGTCACGGTCATGAAGAGCCATTAGAGACGCTTCGTAGCTGTACTTGTCGTGCATGAAGTGAATGCTGTTTAGAGCTGTCACGTATTGCTTAGCTAACCAATCCATGAATGTGTCTAGGCGACCCATTACGTCATCGTAGTTAAGTACTTCGTCAGTGATCTTGTCGCCAACTGGGCCAACTTGCATTTTAAGCTTCTCATCAACGCCGCCGTTGATTGCGTAAAGCATAGTTTTTGCAAGGTTAGCACGAGCGCCGAAGAACTGCATTTGCTTACCAACGATCATTGGTGATACACAACAAGCGATTGCGTAATCATCAGAACCAAGGTCAGGACGCATTAGGTCATCATTTTCGTACTGGATAGAAGAAGTATCGATAGATACCTTCGCACAGAAACGCTTGAAGCCGTCAGGTAGTTGCTCAGACCAAAGAACAGTGATGTTTGGCTCTGGAGAAGGACCCATAGTGTATAGAGAGTTAAGGAAACGGAAGTTCGAACGCGTTACTAGCGTACGACCATCAACACCCATACCACCCATAGACTCTGTAGCCCAGATTGGGTCGCCAGAGAATAGCTCATCGTACTCAGGAGTACGTAGGAAACGAACCATACGCAGCTTCATTACGAAGTGGTCGATCATCTCTTGTGCTTGGTCTTCTGTGATTTTGCCAGCAGCGATATCACGCTCGATGTAGATGTCTAGGAAAGTCGAAGTACGACCTAGAGACATTGCAGCACCGTTTTGAGATTTAACAGCAGCTAGGTAGCCGAAGTAAGTCCACTGAATAGCTTCTTGAGCAGTTTGAGCTGGCTCAGAGATATCGAAACCGTATTTCTCAGCCATTTGCTTGATTTGACCTAGAGCACGATGTTGCTCAGAGATCTCTTCACGCAATTGCATTGTAGCAGCAAGATCTTCGCCGTTCTCGAAACGCTCTTGTAGAGAAGCGAATTGAGCAGCTTTGTCTTTCATTAGGAAGTTGATACCGTAAAGTGCAACACGACGGTAGTCACCAATGATACGACCACGGCCGTAAGCATCAGGAAGACCAGTCAGAACACCAGACTTACGACATTTTAGGATATCAGGAGTGTAGATATCGAAAACGCCAGCATTGTGTGTTTTGCGGTATTCTGAGTAGATTTTTGAAACCATTGGGTCAAGAGTTTCACCGTATGCTTTACAAGAACCTTCAACCATACGTACACCACCGTTAGGGATGATTGCACGTTTTAGTGGCTTCTCAGTTTGTAGACCAACGATAGTCTCAAGATCTTTCTCAATGTAACCTGCATCGTGAGCAGTAATGGTAGAGATAACAGAAGTATCGAAATCTACAGGTGCTTTAGTTGCGTTTTCCTGTTTGATACCTTCCATTACCGAAGACCAAAGCTTGTTAGTTGCTTCAGTACCCTCAGAAACTAGGAAAGACTCGTCGCCTTCATATGGCGTGTAGTTCTTTTGAATGAAATCACGAACGTTTACTTCGCTTTGCCACTCACCTGCAGCAAAATCTTCCCAAGCTTTAGCAAATTGCTCTGCCATGACATACCTACCTTTTTAGTAGAAAAAATACGTACATTAACACTGTTGAGCCAGCGCCCCTCGTAAGGGTAGTACACTCTTATTAATAACAATATATATGAGCATATGAGCGTCATATGGTTATATATATTGTCACTACCTTTTATATGTTGTCTTTACTCTATGTATTCAAGACTACGCTAAAAAATTTCTGCAAACCTTAAACTAAATCAATAAATGCCAAAAAAAGTTGAAAAAATTTGAGTGGCAGGGGTTGCCACCCAAACTTTTTTTTAATCCCGATACTACTTTTGTGTAGTAATGAGCATTATAGCCAAGCTTTTAGGCCATACTGACTTTCTAGCATACCAACTGCAAGCATTGCTACTAAACAGATAACTAAAACGCCAACTGGGATTACAATCTTGTCTACAAATGATAGACGCTTCGCGCGCTCTTTATCACCAATTAGACCGTTGTTATCAAGAAGCATAGTCAGAGCCCATGCTAATACAGGGTTAACAACCGCTGAACCGAAGATACAGATACCAGCTGCTTGAGAATCCTTTGAATCCTTAACCATTTGCATACCCGCTTCAAGTAGAGGTAGAGATACACCTACAAGTAGCGCAACACGCATCACTGGTGGCCATACTGCAACGTCCATTGGGAAACCAAGAATCGCAACAATAATACATAGAGAACCAAGCAAGATTGCGCCGCCAGGAATTGGACGTTTCGCGATTGCTGCTGGGATCATGTAAGTACCCCAAGAAGACGTGATGTTACCACCACCAACCGCTGTACCTACCATTTGACGAACTGAACACATAGTCATAGTGTCATCAACGTCCATCAGAACTTTTTCAGACTTTTTAGGGTAGTTTAGTTCTTGGAAGATACGGTGACCTAGGAAATCAGGTGACCACATCGCTACCGCTAGGATTGCAAATGGTAGAGAAGCGATGAAGTGTTCAACGTTTGGCAAGCCAAGCATCCAACCTTCAGAAGTCGAACCCCACCAGTAAACTGGGTTTAGGTTTGGGATACCCATTTCAGTTTCGAATACGATATCGAAACCAGCGCCCAATGCTAATGCAATAGCAAGGCCTGTGAATGCACAAACTGGGATAGCTAACCAACGCTTGTTCACTTTTGCTAAGAAAGCATAGATAGCAATAGTAATAGCAAGAACGATTAAACCAACGTAACCCATGCTACCCGCTTCAACAGTAGAAGATTGAAGACCAACCGCCCATGCTTGAATTGAGTTAATTTGGCTCATGGTGCCTGTTAGGCCTAAGAAAATGAGCAAGCCACCAGCGGTACCTTCCGAAGTCAGGTTAACCAGCTTGGAGCCGCCTTTTAGGAAACTTAGGATTAGACCGAAGACACCGATAAGGATAGCCAATGCAAGAGGGTGAGCACCAGCGAGAGCGATGGTACCAATAAGAGGAATCATTGGGCCGTGGTTACCGGCAAGGTTTGCTTTCGGGTTGAAGAAACCAGAAGCAAGGATACAGAACAGCAGTGCAGGAATCAGCATTTCTACACGAGCAACTTCAATCGCGAAGTCTTTACCTAGGTTTACGTGATCCCAAGCTTGAGTTAGGCCATCAGCCCAAGACATCATTACTGCAGAGTACATCGCGATGATACCGATGGTACCAGCAAGTGCAGGAACAAGATCTTCAAGTTCAAAACGGAAATCACGGCCTGGAAGGTTTAGGCCAAAACGACGAGGCTTCATGATTTGAAGTTCGTGATCTAAGTAATCTGAGCGGCTCTCAAATTCAGAAGCAGGGCGGTGTAGCTCTTTATAGCTTTTCTCTTCTACTTCAGAGTTCGCATTATTCACAACGTCTGACATAGATTCCTCATATTTTTATGTTAGTAATTCTAAAATTGAATTATAAAATTTCGCGTAATTGCGTAATTGCGTAATTGCGTTATTTCTTAGTTATAACTTATTAATATTATGTTGCACGGTTTTGATGTGCTTTATGCAGCTAAGTTAAAAGAAATGTTTGGCATTTTTAACGCCTTATTCTTTGCTGCTGAGTCTAACAAGCTTACCCTTTAGGGTGATTGATCTTGATCACTTTATGAGTTTATGTGAAAGAAAGCTACAAAACGAAGCGATTCATTAACGTACCGTTGATGAATTGTGTAATTAGTTTTCACAAATTGACGTTAGCTATCTTCTTCATGCCTTGCTCTACATAGCATCAGCCGGATACCTCTGACTTACTGAGTGGTTTTACTATTAGCAACTGGTCTCTTAGTTGCCTATGGAGTTTTAACCACTCAACGGCCTTTAAATGACGTTCTCGTATAGTGAGTTTGGTGTACTACTGCGGGTGTTAGATTTTGTCGGAAGCGCAGTTTTTAAGTTCACAAAACGTGTTTTTCTTGTGAGGCATCAAGCTACGAGAATCTCATTTTGATTAACTTTATTTAAACAATGTCAGAGTCGCAATTACAGCTTGTTGATACATTTCATTCAGTAAATTGAGACTAAAACGCTATTCATTGCATAATAAGTCAGAGTTAATCGCTATTTATTCTCAATTATTAGGTTAATAATTTGTTGCATGTTGTTTCGTGTGGTGCTAGTTTGTATCGCATGAAAAGGTCGGAGTACCTTGCATTTTCACAAACTTGGGAGAGAAAGCGCATGAAAGATGTACCAGCGCTGGACATAAAGGATTTACACAAAACGTTTGGTCAAAATGAAGTTTTAAAGGGAATTTCACTTTCTGCGCATAAAGGCGATGTAGTATCGATTATCGGATCTTCAGGGTCGGGTAAAAGTACTTTCCTTAGATGTATCAACCTTTTAGAGACACCTACTGCTGGCGAGATTTGGGTTAATGGTGAATTAATTCAAATGAAAAACAACCGCCAAGGTGTTTCTGTTCCTGCCAATGAAAAACAAGTACAGCGAATCCGTTCTCGTCTGGCGATGGTTTTTCAGGGTTTCAACCTGTGGTCTCATCTGACCGTTCTCGAAAATGTTATCGAAGCGCCTGTTCACGTCTTAGGTGTACCTAAAGCACAAGCGATTGAAAATGCTGAGCTGCTACTGAAGAAAGTAGGGCTATATGAACGCAAAGATTACTACCCGGGTCATTTATCTGGCGGACAGCAACAGCGTGCGGCGATTGCAAGAGCGTTAGCGGTTGATCCTGAAGTAATGCTATTTGATGAACCAACATCGGCACTTGATCCTGAGTTAGTAGGGGAAGTACTTGGTGTAATGCGCGATCTAGCAGAAGAAGGAAGAACCATGCTTGTGGTAACACATGAAATGGCTTTTGCTCGTGACGTATCAAATCATGTGATGTTCTTACATCAAGGCTTGGTGGAAGAACAGGGCGATCCAGCTAAACTGTTTACTGAGCCTGAATCTGAGCGATTACAACAATTTATCTCATCGATTTACTAATCAGAATTGAAATGCTGTTGCTAAGGTAAATGGCGACAGTGTTAACAATGAAACACAACAAGTAAGTTAATAAGTAACAACAAACACAATATTAAAATTAGCAAAACATAAAAACCTAAATCACAGGAGTAGGGATATGAAAAAGTGGTTATTAGTCGCGGCACTTGCTGCAACTGCTGCAACGGGCGTAGCTCAAGCAAAAGAATGGAAAACAGTACGTTTCGGTATTGAAGGTGCTTACCCTCCATTTAGCTGGACAGAAGCTGACGGTTCGCTGAAAGGCTTCGATGTCGATATGGCTAACGCGCTTTGTACTGAAATGCAGGTGAAGTGTAAGATCGTTGCACAAGATTGGGATGGTATTATTCCTTCTCTGCTTGCTCGTAAATATGATGCGATCATTGCGGCAATGTCTATCACGGAAGAGCGCAAGAAAAAGATCGATTTCACAGGTAAATACGCACTTATCCCAAACAAGTTCATCGCTAAAAAAGGTGCAGGCCTTAACTTTGATGATCTAAGTGGTCAAAAAATTGCCGTTCAACGTGCAACAACTCACGACAAGTACCTAACAGATAACTACGGCGACACAGTAGAAATCGTTCGTTACGGTTCATTTGACGAAGCTTACCTTGATCTAGCTAACGGTCGTGTTGCTGCTGTACTGGGTGATGCATCTGCTCTAGAAGAAGGTGTACTAAACAAAGCGGGTGGTGAAGACTACGAGTTTGTTGGTCCATCACTAACTGATCCTAAGTGGTTCGGTGAAGGTTTTGGTATTGCTCTACGTAAGCAAGACAAAGATCTGACTAAGCAATTAGATGCTGCAATCCTTTCGCTACGTGAAAAAGGCATCTACCAAGATATCGCTGCTAAATACTTCAACTACGACGTATACGGTAAGTAATCTCTAGCGTCACTTCTTAAGGGAGAGGCTCACCTCTCCCTGTCTTACCAACTTTTTCGCAGTTCTGTTGGAATTCATTATGTTTGATTTACAAGGATATGAAGCGTCGATCCTGAAAGGGGCGGTGCTTACAATCGAAGTTGCCTTACTGTCGCTAATTTTAGCTATGGTTCTTGGTATGCTAGGTGCCTTAGCAAAACTAGCGCCTTACCGCTGGGCTCGTGCTATTGCAACCCTCTACACAACCGTTATTCGAGGTATCCCCGATCTCGTATTGATGATGCTGATTTTCTTTGGTGGACAAATCCTTTTAAACAACAGTTTGTATTCCATCAATGAGTGGCTCAATGAGTGGTTCACATCAAGTGACCCTAACCACGAATGGACCGCTTACCTACCTGATTATATTGATGTTAGCCCATTTATTGCTGGTGTCTTAACCATTGGCTTCATCTTTGGCGCGTACATGGCAGAAACCTTCCGTGGTGCAATAATGGCTGTCGACAGCGGTGAGATGG
Organism: Vibrio sp. 10N.222.54.E6; assembly: GCF_041473955.1. Taxonomy (NCBI): domain Bacteria; kingdom Pseudomonadati; phylum Pseudomonadota; class Gammaproteobacteria; order Vibrionales; family Vibrionaceae; genus Vibrio; species Vibrio sp. 10N.222.54.E6. The sequence goes on from NZ_JBFRTD010000017.1 coordinate 54,755, forward strand.
AAGCGGCAAAGGCTTATGGCATGGGCCCTGTTTTAGCGTTCCGTCGTATTCTATTACCGCAAATGATTCGTCACGCACTGCCAGGGTTTGGTAATAACTGGTTGGTTTTACTAAAAACTACCGCGCTGGTTTCTATTATTGGCCTTGAAGACATGGTACGTGTTAGCGCTCTGGCGGCGGGTTCAACCAAAATGCCATTTACCTTCTATATGACGGTAGCAATCATCTTCTTATTCTTCACCAGTGTTTCGACGGGCTTACTTAAGTTGGTTGAACGTAAATTCAGTATCCACGCGAGGTAGTTATGGACTTTTCATTGATAATTGAAAGCCTGCCGATTTACCTTGGTGGTTTGTGGACAACGGCTTGGATGGTTTGTGTCGCTTTGATTGTTGGCTTATTCGTAGCCATACCATTAGCTATCGCTCGTAACAGTCCAAATATGATGATTAATGCACCAGCTTGGTCGTTCATTTATTTCTTCCGTGGTACGCCGTTATTGGTGCAGTTGTACCTGATTTACTACGGTATGGACCAATTCTTCCCAGTAAAAGATACACTATGGGAAAACGCGTGGTTCTGTGCTTTAGTTGCGTTTATTCTAAACACATCAGCATATACTGCAGAGATCATTCGTGGTGCTATTAATGGCTTACCGAAAGGTGAAGTTGAAGCAGCAAAAGCGTACGGCATGAGCACACCAAAGACTTACCGCCGCATCATTTTGCCAAGTGCTCTGCGTCGTGCATTACCGGCTTACAGTAACGAAGTTATCTTTATGCTTCATGGCTCTGCAGTAGCAGGTATCGTAACCATTATGGACCTAACTGGCGCAGCACGTTTGGTCAACTCACGCTACTACGCTCCATTCGAGTCTTTTCTAACTGCAGGTCTATTCTACATGGCGCTAACGTTTATCATCATTGCGATTTTCAAATTTGCAGAGAAGCGTTTCCTTGCTTACTTAAGGCCGTTAAGTTAACTCTACGATACAGATTTTCTTAGATAAACGGCGCTCTTGTAGCGCCGTTTTTAATTTCAATTCAATTGTTCGGGTTCTAATAAGTTTAAGTGGTATTTGTTAAATTCACTCCATAAATTACGAACCCATTAGTCGAATCAATTGACTTAAGTAAACCCATAGATACACTTGCTCCAATTTTTTTGAGTGTCGTATAACAATGAAAAAAAACATCTTATCTTTGTGTCTAATTCTGCCGCCGTCTCTACTACTTTCTGCATGTGGTGGTTCTAGTGATTCCGCTCAACCTCCGAGTAAAACGGCGGTACAAAAAGCGCTTGAATCCGGAGATGCATCCCTTGTATCTAATGCCAATGAGTTTATTGACGCCAGCCAAACGCTCGTTGCCCAATACAAATCTGATTACAGTCAAATTAAACAGTCTCTGTCTAAAAATTCAGACGGCACGCCGCTGCGCAATCTTCATTGGGATCCAACACACGATGCCGCGATAATCTTACCAACTTACGGCTTCAACGATGTCATCCTGCAAACCAATAAAGCGATGCAGAGTGGATATACTGACCAAGAGCTTGCGATTGGTATTGCAGGTTATACATCGAGCGGTAGTCGTTACGCTGCGTTAGCAAGTAACCCATTTCGAACTAAGCAACGTTCAACGGATTCAGTCAACGCAGAAATGGAAGTGTGGTTGAAAAACTTGGTGGGTTGGGCATCAGGCACAAGTTCACCTAAGAATGTTGTCTTGGCTCAGATGGATCAGTCTTATTATTTTCCTGATGACAAAGCAACGCGAAACTGGCTAACGAGCAACATCAATCCTTCGATGGTTATCAATGATGATAACGCCTGTGACGGCAGCAAATTAAGCCAATGTATTGAAACGAACAACCCTGATTTATTGATTTTGTCTCAAAAGTTAAATGATGGTGACGAAATTAACGATGTAATGACGGGGTTACGTTTGGCGTTCAACAGAAAGATTCCCGTGCTGTACTTGCATCTTGATGGCGGTATGACGGACTTAGGCAACGCACTATTTGCAGAAATGCATATGACGTATGTTGGTGATAACTATTGGCGCAGGCTAGGGCTGTCAAATTGGGATTCAACGCAACTGATTGATCGCATGCCAGATAATATCGTCAAACAGCAAGCACTTTTACAGCGCCTGAAACTCGATAGTTTCACTGTTGACTTAAATTTATGTGATGACAAATCTTGCCCAGATGAGTCCAACATGGATGAAGAGTTCTATAAGGCAGCGAACAGTATTCGTTCACACCTAACGACGCTTGATAGCAAAAAAATTGATCTCTTTGCATCCAAGAACTACGAATATGAAAAGCTGTTACTGCTACTTGCTGATCGCTACCGACAAGACGTTAAGTACCCAATGGGTAAAGACGTAACAGATAGAATCGACTTTCTTCGATCGTATTACAGTGATTACGCGACATACAACACTCGACAACATAATGCAGCACAGCCGAGTTTAGGGAACTTCAGCACCAAGAACTTTAAGAATGTCCCTCTCATCAGCAAGAATATTACTTTAGAGTCAAAGAGAAATTTCCGTGCGGCGGGTGTATACGCCTTACCGGGTAAGACGATCAAAGTGACGCGATTAGATAATAACAAAGTGGCAACGTCGATTGCCCTTAACACACTACGTAGTGGTGCGACTCATGAGTTTTCGGGTAAAGACGGCTATGCAAGGCCGAAGTTTTTGACTTCGGTAACTTACCCCGTAAAACATGGAGAAACGATATACCTGACCTCTGCCTATGGCGGGACATTACAAGTTCATTTTGATACCAACGATATCGATGTAGAGCTCCGTTTTGAAAATGTTGCCCAACACCCTGTTTGGCGAAGTAAAGCGGACAACGATAGCTTTGTCGCGCAGCTTGAAGAAGGAAAGTTTGATTGGGCTGAGTTGGTGACTCCCGGATTTGAAGTTCACTCTAAGCTAGACAAGATGAAAGAGTCTATTGGAGCTTCTGATTGGGCACAGCCGCATGATATGGCTCTCGCCACTGAGCGTTACGTACACAACCTTCCTCATGCACTTGCAGGTTTCAAAGGGCCAGGAATTGATGAAATTGCTGAAATTCATCAATACGGAGAGGCAAAGGGTTGGGAAATTGCGAACATTGATATTGTGAAGCACATGAATGCCGATCAAGCGACTTGTGGTTACGGTTGTTCAGGAAACCCTTACGATGCTTATTGGTCTTTTCATCCTCTAGGGCATGGTGATTTGCACGAGCTTGGTCATGGACTGGAAAGAGGACGTTTTAGATTCGCTGGATGGGAAGGCCACTCAACAACCAACTATTATTCGTATTTTAGTAAATCAAAGTATTACAAAGACACGACAAAGGTATCGTCTTGCCAAAGCCTAGACTTTAAAGGGCAGTATCAACTTTTACAGCAGAGCCGAACTCAACCAGATCCAAACGCTTTTATGGCGGCTCAAAATCAAACGGGTTGGAGTTGGGGGGCTCGTATGTTCATTCAAATGATGATGTTGACTGAGCAGCAAGGTGTATTGAATTCAGGTTGGCATTTACTAGGGCGCTTACACTTGATTGAACGCGAGTTTAATCGCTTGAAAGCCAGTGATACTCTTTGGAACAACGGTAAAGGCTCGATTGGTTTTTCAGATTACACCAAACAGGAAGCCGAAGGCATCACCAACAATGACTGGTTACTTATCGCATTAAGCTACGTTGCAGAAAGGGATATGACACAATACTTAGATATGTGGGGATTCAGTTTCAGTGATAAAGCGAAGCAACAAGTCACTGCTCTTAGTCTAAGTAACATGCCTTTGACATATTTTGCATCATCTAATCAAGGCTATTGCTTAGATGAATTTGCTAAGACGCCGTTAGATGTTGACGGCACGACCGCTTGGCCGCTTAATTAGGTATATGGCAGATCGAGTCACGAAGAAAAAAGAGAGGAGATATTAACTCCTCTCTTTTTTATATGGCTAAGTTTTGTTACCTAAAAGTAACTACTTAAACGTCGACCAAATCGGAGCGTGATCTGACGGTTTTTCAATGCCGCGTAGCTCGTAGTCGATGCCCGCTTCAGTACACTTATCAGCAAGCTTTTGAGTTGCTAGGACTACATCAATACGCAGGCCACGGTTGTCCACGAAACCTTTTGAGCGGTAATCAAACCACGAATATTGATCGTTCACTTCAGGGTGTAGCAAACGGAAGCTGTCCACAAAGCCCCAATCCATCAATGTTTTCAACCATTCGCGTTCTTCTGGTTGGAAAGAACATTTACCGGTTTTCAACCAACGTTTCGCATTAGGTTCACCAATACCGATATCAATATCGGTAGGGCTGATATTAATGTCGCCCATTACGATCACTTGTTCATCTTTGTTGTGGTAATCGTTCAGGTACGTCATTAAGTCTTTGTAGAACTCTCGCTTGTACGGGTATTTGGTTTCATGCTTGATGTTGTCGCCTTGAGGGAAGTAACCATTTAGCACAGTGATCTTCTCACCATTGTCGTCTTCAAACGTCGCCATGATCATGCGTTTTTGATGGTCTTCATTGTCTGTAGGAAAGCCTTTTTGTACCGAAATCGGCTCTTGCTTACACAGCATAGCCACACCGTAGTGAGCCTTTTGGCCGTGGAAGTAAACCTTGTAACCCATAGCTTCAACATCGGCTAGTGGGAAGGCTTCATCGTGCACTTTGATCTCTTGTAGACCAATCACATCAGGTTGGTGCTTATCGATAATAGCCTGAAGCTGATGAAGACGGGCTCTAAGGCCATTGATGTTGAAGCTAATTACTTTCATTTGTTTTTATACCTCTCGTAAACCCTTGTGATTGCTTGCTTTTCAAGGGCTTGCTGATTTGGTGGGTTTCATGATTAATCGTATTTAAGCATGCTTAATAATTTCTGTCGCCATTTTGTCGCCCCTAAATGGCGACAAAATGGTGTGAATACTCACTTTTACGCAGAATCTACTGAGTCTTTAGCAAGTCTAAAAAGAACGCGTATTCAAGTGCGTCTTCTTTTAATCGCTTAAATCGACCAGAAGCGCCACCGTGACCGGCTTCCATATCGGTTTTGAACAGCAGCACGTTGTTGTTTGTTTTCATCTCACGCAGCTTCGCCACCCACTTCATGGGTTCAAAGTATTGTACTTGTGAGTCATGCAAGCCTGTTGTTACCAACATGTTCGGGTAGCTTTGAGCCTTCACATTGTCATATGGTGAGTAACCTAGCATGTAATCGTAATAGGTTTTATCGTTCGGGTTGCCCCATTCGTCATACTCGTTGGTGGTAAGAGGAATCGATTCGTCAAGCATGGTTGTGACAACGTCCACAAACGGAACATGTGCTCCGATGCCACAGTACAGTTCTGGTGCTTGGTTGATGATTGCGCCCATCAATAGACCGCCAGCAGAACCACCAACGGCGAACACTTTATCTTGTGCGCCGTAGCCTTCTTCAACTAGCCCTTTGGTTACATCGATAAAGTCGTTGAACGTGTTTTGCTTGGTTAGCTTTTTGCCGTCCTCATACCAAGGGCGCCCGAGCATCTCTGAACCGCGGATGTGAGCGATCGCAAAAACAAAACCTCTATCCAGTAGGCTTAGGCGAGTTGAGCTGAAGGTAGGTTCGATCGTAGATCCGTAAGAGCCATAGCCGTATTGGTAGATTGGGTTAGTGCCGTCTTTCTTGAATAAATCTTTGCGATAAACCAGAGAGACAGGTACTTGCTTACCATCGCGAGCCGTTACCATAATTCGCTCTGATTGGTAGTTATCCGCTTCGAAATCACCCAATACAGGTGTTTGTTTCATGACTTCGGATTCTCCTGAACTTAGGTCGAAATCATAGTAAGTACCTGGTGTGGTTAAGCTGCTGTAATAGACGCGAACTTTTGAGTTATCTAATTCATAGTTACTTGTTAGGTAAGCAGCAAAAGCAGTGTCGTTAAATTCAAGTGGGAACTCTTTCCCTGTTGAGAGTTGACGAACTTTCACTGTAGACAAGCCATTCGCACGTTGCTCGTAAACCAGATGGTCATCAAACAGCTCGAAGTCAACAAGCTGAGTATTCTCGTCAGCAGGAATGACATCGACCCATTTAGAGCGGTCATGCATCTCTTCAGCAGTGACTTTCATTAAACGGAAGTTGACCGCTTGGTAGTTGGTGTAGATGTAGTAACAATCACCTAGCTTAGCGATGCTGTACTCGATACCCGTTTCTCGTGGGTAGAAAGCTTCAGCTTTAGCGTTTGGGTTGTTGGCATCTATGACTGAAACACCGCTGGTTTCTGTACTCGAGTGCCAAATGTAGACCTGTTCACCATCTTTGCTTTTACTTAAAGAGGTGTAATAAGCGCTATCGGCTTCTTCGTAGATTAGCTCATCGCTTGTTTGAGGTGTGCCTAACACATGGCGGTAAACTTGATAACCAAGTAATGTTTGTGGATCTTTTTTGATGTAGTAAAAGGCTTGGTTGTCGTTTTGCCATGCAATAGCGCTCGAAGCTCCTTCAATTTCATCTGTTAGGTATTCACCTGTCGTGAGGTCTTTAATCTTGATGGTGTAAATACGGCGGCTCAGCGTGTCTTCGCCATAGGCCAACAAGTTTTCGCTTGGGCTGATCGTTAAGCCACCAATACTGAAAAATTCATGGTCTTTTGCTAGTTCGTTAACATCTAAGATGACTTGCTTGTCTGTACCTAAAAAGTCATTTTCACGCAAGTGAACTGGGTATTCGTTGTCACCTGTGACTTCATTCGAGTAGTAGTAGCTGCCTTTGCGAACTGGAACCGAATGGTCGTCTTTTGCGATTCGGCCTTTGATCTCTTCAAATAACTGTTCTTGTGATGCTTCAGTGTGTTTCAGCACGGCCTCTGCGTACTGGTTTTCTTGCTCAAGATGCTGCAAGATCTCTGGGTCTTGGCGCTCATCATCACGCATCCAGTAATAACCATCGATTCGGGTATCACTATGAATCGTCATTGCATGAGGGACTTTCTTAGCTACGGGAGCTTGGGTTTGATGTGCGATGAGTTGCGATGGAGAGTTGTGGTCCATGGTTGTTATTCCTTGATTGCTGCATCCGGCGACAAGTGCGGCCGATACGGCTAATGTGGTTAAAGCGAAACGCATCTGTATATCCTATTGTGTACCTTACTCGTTTTAATGCCAGCATCCTTTAGTGGTTAGTTTTCTTCCAGTGATGTTATTTATAATGGGATTCTGGATTGGTACTTTCAGCGTAAGTGTCTGTTATTGTTTTCAATAAATCAAAGTAATGTTTAATGGAATCGATGGTAGATGTGAGCTGGGGGAAACGTGCAATGAAAAAGGGACACACTTTTCAGTCTGTCCCTCTTCGTTGTTTGAGCTGAGGTAGAGTTTACTTTAGATAGCCAATGGCATTTCGTTTGAATGGTCAGGTTTACGATTAACCCAACGTAAACCAAGCATGGCGATGAATGACATTGCAATCATCAAGCAACCGAGCGGAAGTTGGTCTTGAGCTGGGAAGAACGAGGCCAGTAGTGTTGCGATGCCAGCACCTAGATTTTGCATACCACCCAAAATTGCACCTCCAGTACCTGCGTGGTACGGGAATGGCGAAAGCGCCCCTGTTGTTGCCGCCGGGAATAAGATACCAGCGCCCAAAAAGTAAATCGTAGCACCACCGATCAAAGTTAATGCTGTTGTTTGACTAAATAGACCTGGTATCAACACCACGGTAGACCCTACCAAGATAGCAACTAGTCCAACATTCAGAGCGCGGCGCTCACTGCTACGTTGTGCGATGTAACTGGATAGGCCAGCACCGACTAAGTAACCTGGAATGGGTAATACAAACAACAAGCTTACTGTGGTTGCTGGCAAGCCAAGTACTCCGCCAAGTAATACACCTGCCGCAGCTTCAAATACCGCTACACCTGCAAATGTTGCGACCAATACCAATAAGAAACCTTGGAAACGTTTGTCAGATAGAACGAACTTGTAGCTGTTGGCAACCGATTCATGTTTGCGTCGTTCTTTTGGCAGAGTTTCCATCATGCTCGTCATCATGGTGATCACCACTGCGATACCAAACAGCGCCAGGAACAAGTAGCTAGAACGCCAACCGAAAGCTTCTGTTAAGTACCCACCTAATACAGGAGCCATCAATGGTGAGAAAATCACACACATGCTAATTAAGCTGTTTGCGCGGTGCAGTTCTGCGCCTTCAAAACAGTCGCGAGTCAATGTACGAGACATCGCACCACCACAACCGATGCCCAAACCTTGTATAAAGCTACCTGCTAAGAACCATTCATATTCGTGAGCAAACAATGCCACCAAAGTACCGATGATGTAGATGATCAAACCGACAACGATGATTGGTTTGCGACCTAGGCGATCAGAAAGTGGACCGTATGCAAATTGCGACAGACCATAAGGGATCAGGTAGCACGCCATCACAGCTTGAAGCGAAGATGCTGAAACCAAGAACTCACCCGCCATATGACCGATAGAAGGCACGTACATCGTTTGAGTCATTTGACCCACGGCAGTCAGAATAGCGATTAAAAAGGTAAGTTTCGCTAATGGAAACGTGGCGGACATTTGCGTATCTCTCCAAAAATTAGGACGTAAAAAGCCTTGGCGTTCCATTAAGGAGAGCCAAATAAGTAAAGTAACCTGGGAATCTAGGCGCGAGATATTAGAGATTGAGCGTCTACTTAGCAACCAAAAAGTGTGAAGTTGATCAAGATAAAAATCTATAGCTTGGATTATAAAAACTAATCCGATTTTATTGGGGTTATAAAATAATAAGGAGTCATTGGCTTCCTTAAAATGTTGCATTACTCTGAATCAATTTGCGTTATTCATGACCGGAAGCGTAGGCACAAAGAAGCCTAAGTCTGACAAGCTGAAAGCTCTTGAAATCAAAGCAATAACAGACAAAGTACACGATTTATTAACATTTCTATAAACTTTCGTTTTATATGCACGTAATTTGTGCTGTAATTATCCGCTAAGCTATTCGTCTAACTCATTCACATTGTGCATAGCAGTTTGTTACTAATGTGATGGTTACGGTTATGGAAGTCTTTTGGCTTAAATAAGGATATTAAATGCGCTCTCTATCAGTACAGTGGAAAATAACCCTCTTAGCAGGTTGTTGTTTAATCATTACGTCACTGTCTCTCATTGGTTTCTCGATCTACAACGCGACGAGCAATCAACAGGTCATAAAATCTCAAAGCTCAGAATCGGTGATTAACAAAACTCAACAGTTGTTGGCATCCGTTTCTCAGCTTAATGCTCAGGAAACTCAACGTTATGTCGATGAAGCTATTTATCGAGCAGAAATGTTGGCTTCTAGTGCTCAGTTTCTAAAGAACAACGCAGACGAAAACTTTACCCCAAGTGAAGAGCTTCGTACTGCGTTAGATGAAATGGTTCGTCGTTCTGTTTTGAACTTTGATTCTATTCAAGGAGCTTACCTAGTCTTCAAGCCCGATTTACTTGATGCTGAAGATGCGAATTATGTCGATGCGGATTATGTCGGCTCGAATGAAAGAGGGCGTTTTGCTCCTTATTGGAAGGTCGCAGATAATGGCGAGAACGTTCTTCCAAACGTGTTATCAGAATCAACATTGAGTGATAACAGCAATAGCGAACGCTTTTTCTGTCCTTTGTCATCTGGCCAAACGTGTATTAGTACGCCAAGAGTTGTGAGTAGCGTTGGTCAAGAACTGCTTACGTCTTCGATTTCGGTGCCTATCATCGTTGATGATGTGGCGATTGGTTTCTTGGGCATCGACTTAAGGCTCGATGGTTTGACCAATGTTGTCACTCAATCGGATCAAAGCTTGTTTGAAGGTGCAGGGGCGGTTTACGTCGTGAGTTTAGATGGTTCCGTTATCGCTTCTGATGATCAAAGTATTGCGGTTGGTTCGAGTTTTCAAAGCAACAATACAAGTAGCGATCTAATGACGGACTTTATCTTTGGTGGTGAAGTCACGACTCAATGGAGTGAGAATGGTGAGTGGTTACTCGCATTTGCACCTGTTGTTGCCGCCAACCAAACTTGGGGTGTGCTGTTTGAGATTCCAAGAGAGAGTGTGGTTGCTGACGCGAATCAATTGGATGCCATTATTAGTACTAAGCTAAGTGAAGGTATTAAGACTGAAGTGATTGCGGGTATTAGCTTTATTCTTTTCGGTCTAGCGATCATCGCTTTTGCTTCACTGTCCATTGTTAAGCCTATTCGACAGGTAGTTGAAAGACTGAACGATATTGCTTCTGGTGAAGGTGATTTAACGCAACGCTTGGAAGTGAAATCTCAAGACGAAATTGGTCAGTTGTCACAAGGGTTTAACCTGTTCTTAGACAAGCTTCAACACACTATTAAAGAGGTGATTCAGACCACTGAGCAAGTGGCGAGCACGACAAGCCAGGCGAAGGCCTCTGCATCAAGTACTCGTGAAAGTAGTGAGTCTCAGTTTAAAGAAGTGGATCTTGTGGCGACCGCGGCAGAAGAGATGACTCAGACTTCGGGCTTAGTGGTACAAAATGCTGAAATAGCCGTTGATGCCGCTTGTGAAGCGAATCGTTCTGCTCAGCAAGGCCAACAGGTTATCGAACTTTCTGCCGGTGAAATGAGAAAGCTGGTGGATCGTATGTCGAGCGCCGTGCCTATTGTTGAAGAGTTGGCTAAAAATAACGGTAACATCACTGAGATCTTAAGTGTGATTGAAGGGATCTCTGAGCAAACCAACTTACTGGCATTGAATGCGGCGATTGAAGCGGCTCGTGCAGGTGAGCAAGGTCGAGGTTTTGCCGTCGTTGCTGATGAGGTAAGAAACCTCGCAAGTCGCACACAGTCATCGGTTGGTGAAATCAGAACCGTGATCGACAAGGTCCACGCGGGCACTCAAGATGTCGTTGAAGCGATACAAGAAGGTAATATTCTCGCTAACGACACGGCATTACATGTTCAAAAAGCGGTCGAAGATCTGGGTTCGATCTTTACTTCTATAGAAGCGATCAGTGATATGAACAACCAGATCGTGAGAGCGGCAGAAGAGCAACAATCGGTTTCCGGTGAAGTGAACCAAAGTGTCGTTAATATCCGTGATTTGAGTGCGAAGATCTTGGATCAAGCCGCAGCTTCTGAACAAGTGGGTAGCGAAATTGATCAACTGTCCCAACAGCAGCAGAAATTGGTTAATCAGTTCAAGGTTTAGCCTAGTTGTTCACTGTATAGCTTTTAAGCTTAGTTAACAATTGAATAGAAAAAGGGACAAATGAAGATTTCATTTGTCCCTTTTATTTTTCTTGGGCTCCAAGGCTCTAGGGCTTGGCGATATCCGCGAAACCGATTAACGATGTTAGTCTTCGATAAACCAGTAACCTTTATTCACCAATTCCGTCACGACGGTTACACCTGAAGGAGAAAGATTAGTTGTTGAGTTAATTACCGAATCATCACACAGTACGTTTAGTAGCGAAGAATCAGCCTGTTCAACTTTAACGACTTCCCCATTGATGTAAGCTGTGTTGCTTTCATTCTCATGGTAGAGCGCTTTTAAGCCCGATACTCGACAAATCTCGCCTTCTGACTCTAAGTGCTGAGCGATCTCTTCTTCTGTCCATAATGGCTCAGGAGCGACGATATCAAGCTGGTGGCGTGATTGGCTTAGCAAACACCCCATGAATTCGCTGATGGTTTCAGGTTGCTCTAGTGCAGATTTCAACATGTCAGTTAGATTGCTTAAATCCGATGAACGAATCTTGCCGTAACCATCTTGCGTTTTGAATTCTGGATCGTGAAGATGAACGTCACCCATATCATGAGCAAGTACAAAATCGGCGAAGTTGCTGATTAGCTCTTGTTCTTTAGGGGAGCGATAGCCAATAGAGTAACTCATTGACGGCTCTAACGTGTTGCCTTCATGCGGGAAACCCGGTGGGATATAAAGGATATCGCCCGGCTCTAAAGTTTCATCAATGATCGGTTCAAAACCTTCGATTTGACGAAGTGCAGAAGCTTGGACTGTCTCTTTGTATTGGCCAACATCTTTCGTGCCAACCTTCCACTGACGTTTACCTTGGCCTTGAATGATGAATACGTCATATTGATCAATATGGGGGCCTACGCCGCCTTCTGGTGCTGAGTAGCAGATCATTAGGTCGTCGAATAACCAGTTTGGTAAAGCTTGGAACGCTTCAGTCAGCTTATTGGCACCTTGATGCCAGTGGTTAGCCGCTTGAACGATCAATTGCCAATGTGTTTCAGTGAGTTCGCCAAATTTCTCTTCTGAGAATGGACCATGTTCTGCTGTCCATTGGTTGTTGAGGTTAGAGACAAAGCGAGAATCCACTTCTTCTTCCATCGATAAACCAGCAAGTTCTTCCGGCGAAATTGGGTCGATGAAGTTTTGGAAGCCACCTTTCAAGATGGTTGGTTTTTTATGCCAGTAGTTTTCAAGAAACTCGGGCATAGAAAAGCTAAGTTGGTACATGTGAATCCTGTATGTTTTTATGCTAGATGCTAGATGCTA